>JARXZD010000003.1 GCA_029893765.1 Bacilli bacterium PM5-9 | reverse complement strand
TGGAATTAAATCATACAATAAAAAGAACTGGAACTTAATGTAAGACTAAATTCCGTTTAAAAAGGTTAAACTGGAATTTACTTTTTCAATTTACAAATTTGATAAAATCCTAAGTAATTTATAATAACAGTTGAAATTTATAATAAGAATGTTATAATATACGTGGATATAAGTGGTAACCAAAGAAAAAGACATTCGGTAAAAATGTCTTTTTCACTTTTTTGGAGGATATAAGTAGTTTAATTAGTTTATTCTAGAAATTCTAAAATAAGCCCAATCAATAATATCAATGTTATAAACATTAATACAATGATAACTTTTTTCATAGTTATCTCACTTTCACAATAATATATCCTCTACTTTTAATATTTGCATATAATCCTCCATGGAGATGTTAAACCTCCAATATATTGTTTAAATTAATCTGATAAAATCCTAAGTAATTTATAATAACAGTTGAAATTTATAATAAGAATGTTATAATATATATGGATATAAAACAATAACCAAAGAAAAAGACATTCGCTAAAAATGTCTTTTTCACTTTTTGGAGGATATAAAACAATTGACTAACTTATTCCAAGAATTCTAAAATAAGTCCAATCAATAATATCAATGTTATAAACATTAATACAATGATAACTTTTTTCATAGTTATCTCACTTTCGCAATAATATATCCTCAACTTTTAATATTTGCATATAATCCTCCATGGAGATGTTAAACCTCCAATATATTGTTTAAATTAATCTGATAAAATCCTAAGTGGTTTATAATAATAGTTTAATATTATTATAAAGAGATAGTATATATGGATATAAAACAATAACCAAAGAAAAGACATTCAGCAAAATGTCTTTTTTTGTGTATTAGAAACTAAACAAAGCAAATGATTTGTGGAATTATTAAAAAAAAGTATAATGGAATGAGAAAAGTATGAAAAGTACGAAATAAATAAAGTTGAGGTGATAAATGTGGGTATCAAAGAAGGAAGATGCATTTGTGGGACAGTCACAGTAGGAGAGAGAGGTCAAATAGTTATCCCTAAAAAAGCTAGAGATTATTTTGATTTCAAACCTAATGAAGAATTGATTGTTTTAGCTGATAGTGAAATAGGAATAACTATTGTTAAACCAAAGGATATTAATGATTTAATTGAAAAATTAAAATTTTATGAAGTAGAATATGCAAAAGATAAGGAGGAAAAATAGTGAAAAGAAAAATTGTAATAGTTGGAGGAGTTGCACTTGGAGCAAGTGCTGCTGCTAGGCTTAGAAGATTAAACGAGCAAGATGAAATTATTTTATTAGAAAAAGATGAGTATATTTCATTTGCCAATTGTGGATTGCCATATTATATAGGAGATGTTATTAAAGAAAGAGATAATTTAATCGTTCAAACAAAAGAAGGAATGATGTCTCGTTTTAATATTGATGTTCGTAATTTTAGTGAAGCAATAAAAATTAATCGTGAAAAAAAATATGTTATTGTTAAAGATAGAAAAAATAATTGTGAATATAATCAAGATTATGATATTTTAATTTTAGCACCAGGTGCTAGTCCAACAACTTTTCCAATTGATGGTGCAAAAGATGCTAATAACATTTTTAAACTTAGAAATATTCCAGATACAGATATGATTAAAAAATACATAATTGATAATGAAGTAAAGGATGCAGTTGTAGTAGGTGCAGGATTTATTGGATTAGAAATGGCTGAAAATTTAAGTCATCTTGGAATAAATGTTACAGTTGTTGATTTAGCAAGTCAGGTTATGCAAATGTTTGATGATGAAATGGCAAAGCTAATTCAAAATGCAATGGAAATTAAGAATATTAAGTTTAAGTTGAAAACATCAGTAACAAAGTTTGAAGAAAATGGTAGAAAAGTTATTCTGAGTGATGGTACAACACTTTCAAGTGATATGAATGTTATGGCTATTGGTGTAACTCCTGATACACAATTAGCAGTTGCTGCTGGATTAGAAATTGGAAAAACTAAGGGTATTAAAGTAAATGAGTATAATCAAACATCAGATCCTAGTATTTATGCTGGTGGGGATGTTATTGAAGTTGAACATTTTATTAGTAAACAACCAACGTATATACCTTTAGCTTGGCCAGCAAATCGTCAAGGTAGATTAATTGCTGATCATATTAATGGAATTAAAACAAAGTATAATGGTAGTTTAGGAAGTGCAGTAATTAAAGTATTTGATAATGTTGCAGCCGCAACTGGATTAAGTGAAAAAGCTGCTAAAGCACAGGGATATGATGTAAAATCACTGCATATTCATCGTGGAAACCATGCAGGATATTATCCAAACTCATCAACAATTACATTAAAACTTATTTATGATGGTACTAGTAAACTTGTTTTGGGTGCTCAAGCATTTGGTCAAGATGGAACAGAAAAAAGAATTGATGTAATTGCTACAGCTATAAAACTTGAAGCAACTATTGATAAATTGTCTGATTTTGAATTATGTTATGCTCCACCATTTTCAAGTGCTAAAGACCCTGTAAATATTGCAGGTTATGTAGCAACAAATCTAGAAGACAATATGTATGAAATGTTCTATGTTCAAGATGTAGCAAACTTAAATGATGTGCAATTTATTGATGTTAGAAGTAAAGAAGAGTATGATTTGAGTCATATTGAAAAAACAATAAATATAGATGTTGATATTTTAAGAAGCAATTTAGAAAAAATTGATTTTAATAAAGACATATACTTAACTTGCCAAGTGGGGTTACGCGGCTATTTAGCTGCACGTATTTTAAAAGAAAATGGTTTTGAAAAGAATATATATAATTTGAGTGGTGGTTACAAATTATATAGTGAGTATGTCATGGATACTCAAGATTTAAATTTCAAACAAGGAAGTAATTCATCAAATGATGAACAAACTAGTACAATAAATAAAAGTCATTCTAATAAAGAAACAATAGTTATTGATGCATGTGGATTACAGTGTCCAGGGCCAATTATGAAATTAAAAGAGGGAATTGATAACATTGATGCTGGTGAAGCAATAGATATTGTAGCAAGTGATTTTGGGTTTTATCGTGATGTTCAAACATGGTGTGATGCTTCAGGAAATGAATTAGTTTACTCTAAGATGGAAGATGGTAAAGTAAAAGCTAGAATAATCAAACATGATGAGGGTGTTAATATTAGTGATGTTCAGGAGCAAAGACAAACTATAGTTGCCTTCTCAAATGATTTTGATAAGTTAATTGCAACATTTATTATCGCAAATGGAGCATTAGCAATGGGTTCTAAAGTAAGTATTTTCTTTACATTTTGGGGATTATCAGCTCTTAGAAAAGATAATTATATTTCTAATAAAAGTAAATCAACAATGGATAAATTATTTGCGAAAATGTTACCTAAAGGAACAAAAAAGACAAATTTATCAAAAATGAGTATGTTTGGTTTAGGCTCTAAAATGATGAGGTTTACAATGAAAAACCATAATGTTGATACTTTAGAATCATTAATGCAACAATTTATTGATAGTGGTGGAAAAATAATTGCTTGTGCAATGAGCATGGATGTTATGGGTATTTCAAAGGAAGAGTTAATTGATGGTATCGAATATGGCGGAGTAGCAACCTATATTGGAGATGCTCAAAAATCGTACAGTAATTTATTTATTTAGGGGGATATGATGTTTTTATTTAAAAAAAATTATGAAACAATAGATATTAATGAACTAAAAAATTTGGATGCACCAAATATAATAGATATTAGAACAAAAGAAGAATGTTCGATAGGTAAAATAAAAGGCTCAAAAAATATTGAGATGAATGATTTATTATCTAATCCAAAAAAGTATTTAAATAATGATGAAAAGTATTATTTATATTGTGCTACAGGAGCAAGATCAAAAATGACTTGTGTTAAGCTAGCAAGTTTAGGATATAAAGTTATTGATAGTGGTGGTTATTTTAAATATAAAAAATAAAGCAAATTTTAATTGAAACTTTTGATTATATGGTAATATCAATATACAAAAAAGAAGGGAAGATGATGTAATGGAAAATAAAATGTTTTGTTTTCAATGTCAGGAGGCTGCTGGAAATGTGGCTTGTAATGTAAAGGGAGTTTGTGGAAAAGATGATGAACTTGCCAAAAGAATGGATTTGTTTAAATCATATTTAAAACAATTAGCAAAAGTTGTTGTTGAAAAAGATGTAAATGATAAAAAAATTAATCAATTTATTATGAATGGTCTTTTTAAGTTAATAACAAATGCTAATTTTGAACCAAGAGTGTTTGATGAACAAGCTCAACAAGCGAAGGAATATATTGAAAAAATTGGTGGAAAACTCAACGAATATGACTTAAATGAATGGGAAAAATTTGGGGTGTTGAAAGAAGAGAATGAAGATTTAAGAGGTGTAAAAGAGTTAATTTTTACTGGCTTAATGGGGTTATGTGCTTATCATTCTCATGCACAAAATTTAGGCTATGATGATGAAGATTTATATAACTTTGTAAATGCTTCAATAGCAAGAATAGATAATATTAAAGATTTAAATGAATTGATTGCACTAGTAGATAAGACTGGTGAATATGGCGTGAAAGCAATGGCACTATTAGATAAAGCTAATACTCAAACATTTGGTAATCCAGAAATCTCAGAGGTAAATATTGGTGTAGGTAACAATCCTGGAATATTGGTTTCAGGTCATGATTTAGATGATTTAATTCAACTTCTTGAGCAATCTAAAGACAGTGGTGTAGATATCTATACTCATAGCGAAATGTTACCAGCACACTACTATCCAAAATTAAAAAAATACTCACATTTGGTTGGAAATTATGGAAATAGTTGGGCAACTCAAAAAGAAGAGTTTGAAACATTTAATGGTCCTATTGTTTTTACGACTAACTGTATTATTCCTCCAAGTGAAAAAGCATCATACAAGGACAAGCTATATGCAACAGGGAATGCTAATCACCCAGGGTTTAAATATATTGAAAAAGATGAAAATGGCAAAAAAGACTTTAGTGAGGTTATTAAACAGGCACAAAAATGTGAAAAACCTACAGAAATTGAAAGTGGATCTATCGTTGGAGGATTTGCACACTCTCAAGTATTTGCTTTAGCTGATAAAGTTGTTGAAAATGTTAAAAATGGCTCAATTCGTAAGTTTATAGTTATGGCGGGTTGTGATGGTAGACATGTTTCTAGAAACTATTATACTGACTTTGCCTCAGGTTTAAATAAAGACACAATTATTTTAACAGCTGGGTGTGCTAAATATCGTTATAATAAATTGAATTTAGGAGATATAAATGGAATACCTAGAGTATTAGATGCAGGGCAATGTAACGATTCATATTCGTTAGCAGTAATTGCATTAAAATTAAAAGAAATATTTGAACTAAATGATATTAATGAATTGCCAATTTCTTATAATATTGCTTGGTACGAACAAAAAGCAGTAATAGTTTTATTAGCATTACTTCATTTAGGAGTTAAGAATATTAAATTAGGGCCAACTTTACCAGCCTTTATTTCCTCTAATGTTGCGGATTTCTTAATTGAAACATTTAATATTAGTACAATTGATTCAGTTGAATCTGATTTAAATGCAATTGGATAAATGAAAGGATAATATCTTCATTAAATTGAAGTATTATCTTTTTTTTGAGCATTTCTGAACATTTTTTTATTTATATGTATTATAATTAAAGTAGTTAATAATATGAAAGAAATAGAAATAAAAAATAGCGTATATAACTTAGGTTTAAAGTATTCTGAGTTCGTAGATAGGTTATTCAAATTGGTTTTTAATGATATAGAGGCTATGAAATGATTAACATTGATGGACGATTTATAGCGATAAAAAAGGTGCTAAAAAAATATAGGCTTGAATATTTATATTAACGAATTAGAAAATAACAAATTTAATGTAATTGGAAGGAATGATTAGAATGAAAGATGTAAAAGAAAGAAAAGAAATAATAAAAAAATTAATAAAAAGATTGCATGATGGAGAAAGTGAAGATGTAATAAAAAAAGAGTTTAAAGAAAATTTTGATGGTGTTAGTAGTATAGAAATAGCGGATGCTGAAAAGTTGTTAATGGATGAAGGTGTTGCTTTAGAAGAGGTACAATCATTGTGTAATGTTCATGCTTCAATTTTTGAGAATATGGTTGTGGGTTCCTCTAGTGATGATAGAATAAATTATAATGAAGGACATCCGATATCAATTTTGAATAGAGAGAATGAAGCAATTTTAGAATTAATTGTAGATACAAAATCATTATTAAAACAGAAAAATTTAAATAAAGAAAAGTTAAAAGAAAAAATGAAACTATTTAAAAGAATTGATGTACACTATTTAAAAAAAGAAAATTTAATGTTCCCATTTTTAGAAAAAAATGAAATAACAGGTCCACCAAAAGTGATGTGGGCTGTTGATGATGATATAAGAAAATTAATTAAAGATATCAATAATAAAATTAACTCTAATGACTTTAGTACTGAATTAACTAAATTAATTGAAGAAATGATTTTTGAAGTAAAAGAAATGGTTAGTAAAGAGACTAATATTTTAATACCAATGTTAATAGATACTTTAAGCTCAAGTGAATGGGAAATAATTGCTGCAGAATTTGAGGACATTGGATATTGTTTGATAAGTGATGATTTTAAAAAATGGCAAGGCTCTAATAAAAACAATAATCAAATTGAAGAAACAGTCGTAAGTAATGACATTATTAAATTTGCTACTGGAGCTATGAATTACGAAACACTAAATGCTATATTAAATACTTTGCCTATTGATATAACATTGGTTGATAAAGATGATCGTTTTGCTTATTTTTCAAATGGAAGTGAAAGAATTTTCCATAGAACGATAGCTGCATTAGGAAGAGATGTAAGCAACTGTCATCCAGCACAAAGTGTGCATATTGTTGATAAGATTATAAATGATTTTAAAGCAGGAATTAAAGATGAAGAAGAGTTCTATTTGAAATTAAAAGATATGTATATTTATATTAGATATTTTGCTTTAAGAAATGAAAATAAGGAATATTTAGGTACACTTGAAGTATCACAAAATATTGCTAATATTCAGAAAATTACTGGTGAAAAAAGAATTCTAGGTTAAATCTTAAACCATTATTTAAAAAATAAATTTTAATCTATTATTTTAAAAAATAATTGACACTATAATAGAGTTAGTGCTAGAATGTAAACATATTAAAAAAGGAAGGGATGGTTAAATTGAATAGACGACTAATGCAAATGATGGCTATGTTAGATAATTTAAATAGACCATCACAACTAAAGTAATATAATTGATGGTACAAGTAATTGTACTTTTCTTGTGGTGGTAACATCGCAAGTATACTAAAGAAAACGAAGCTTTCTAAGGAATACTTAGAAGGCTTTTTTTATTTGAAAGGGGTAAAAAAATGAATAAATATTTAGATTATATTTTTGATGGATCAATAGGAACCTATTATGCATTTAAAACAAAGGAAGAAAAAGCATGTGAGTTATTTAATATTAGCGATGCTAAAACAATAATAGATATTCATAAAGAATACATTGATAAAGGTGTTAATGCGATTAAAACAAACTCATTTAGATTAAATAGTAACTTACTTGATGATAAAGAATATCGAAACTTACTTATAAAAAAGTCAGTAAAAAATGCTCGAGAAGCAGTAAAGGATAAGGGGGTTGCAATATTTGCAGATATTGGACCAATAAATATTACCAAGGAAAATGAAGATGAGTATTTAGAAATAGTCAAAGTATTTGAATCTCAAAGAATTAATCATTTTATTTTTGAAACAAATATCGAATATGCATCATTAAAAAAAGCAGTAAAATACATAAAAAAGTATATTAAAGATAGTGTAGTTATAGTATCATTTGGATTTAATCAAGATGGGTATACTCAGTTGGGATACTATTACAAAAATTTATGTGAGGAAGTTAGTAAAGATGCAGATTACTTTGGAATGAATTGTATTTGTGGACCAGTGCATATGTATGAATTAGCAAGTAATTTAGATACAACTAAATATAATATTTCCATTATGCCAAATGCAGGATATCCATCAATAAATCATCAACCAATGTTTGATCATAATGCAGATTATTTTTCAGATATGCTTGTTAAATTTGCCTCACTAGATGTTAAAGTTCTTGGTGGATGTTGTGGTTCAACACCAGATCATATTGGGATGGCAATTGAGAAAATAAACAATACTAAAATTGAATACCAAACATTTAAACCACAAGCAGATAAAATAATTAATTATAAATCAAATATAAAAGATATTCTAAATAGTGGATGTAAATTAATTGCTGCTGAAATTGAGCCGCCAAAAACAATAGATACATCTCATTTAATTGAATCATCATATAAACTTAAAAAAGTAGGTGCACATCTTCTTACACTAGTAGATTCACCATTAGGAAAAACAAGAGCAGATAGTTTAATGATTGCTGCAAAAATTAAAAATGAAGTAGGTATAAACGTCTTGCCACATTTAACTTGCCGAGATAAAAATCAAATTGCAATTAAAGGTGGTCTAATTGCTGCCAATATATCTGGAGTTAATAATGTTTTAGCTTTATCTGGTGATGCAATAGCTCAAATTGATCGTGAAGTTAATAAGGGTGTATTTTGTTTTAATTCAATTAATCTAATTAATTATATTAGTGAATTAAATAAGGATATTTTCTTTGATAATCCTTTTCTAATAGCAGGTGCTTTAAATGTTAATGCAGTTGGTTTTTCAAATGAAATAAAACGAGCAAAACAAAAAATCGAAAAAAATGTTGATTATTTTATTACTCAATCAATATTTAGTGAAGAAGCTATCGAAAACTTAAAATTAGCTTACAAAGAATTAGATGTTCCTATTATTGTTGGTTTATATCCAGTTGCTTCTTATAAAAATGCTTTATTTTTAAACAATGAGGTAAAGGGTATTACAATTCCTGATGAGTTTATTGAAATTTTAAAAAATGCTGATGCAGATGATTATCAAAAAATCAGCGTTGAGTTTGTGTGTGATTTAGTTGATAAAGTTTCTGATTATTGTGCTGGATTTTATATTTCAACACCACTAAGAAAAGTCGATTATGTTTGTGATATAATTAAGTATATTAAGGAGAAGGAGGCAAATAATGAAAGTTAAACTCGATTTAAGCGAAATAAAGAGATATTTAAAATATGATAGTGATAGTATTGATGAAGTGACAAACAATAATATTAATAAAGCAATTAAGTTAGTTGAAGAAAATGCCTCTTTAAAATATACATATAATAGATACTCAATAAATATTAATGAAAATAATATTGAAGTAAATAACACTATTTTAAATTTTAAAAGTAATGATCTAGCAAGGCATTTAGATAATTGTGATGAAGTAATTTTATTGGTTGCTACACTTGGATTACCTTTAGATAATTTAATAAAAAAATTAGAGATAACTGATTTAAGTTTAGCTTATATTGTTAATGCGATAGCTGTTGAATATTTAGAAAAATGTCTAGATAAAATTCAAGATGAATTAAATATTGAAAAAAATAAAACAAGTCGTTTTTCAATAGGATATGGTGATTTAAAATTAGAATACCAAAGTGATTTTATAAAAGTGTTAGATGCAACCAAAAAAATTGGTGTTAATGTTTTAGATACTAATTTAATGATTCCTTCAAAATCAGTTAGTGCAATTATTGGACTAAGTAATAAGAAAATCGGTACTAGTTTAAAAAAATGTGATAAGTGTTTAGATAATGGAATGTGTAGTGGAAAATGTTTTGGAAAGGAATAATAATATGAATATAAAAAAATACATGGAAGATAATTATTTAATTTTTGATGGAGCAATGGGTTCGTTGTTACAACAAAATGGTCTTAAAGCAGGAGAAGTTCCTGAGTTTTTAAATATCACTAATCCTAGTTTAATTGAAGAAATTCATTATAATTATTTAAAGGCTGGAAGTAATATTGTTTTAACAAATACTTTTCAAGCAAATCCTTTTAAAATTAAAGATGATAAGTATTCACTTAGTGAAGTTATAAAAAGTGCAATTAATAATGCTAGAAATGCTGTTGATAAAATTGATAAACAAGCGTATGTTGCTTATGATATTGGGCCACTTGGACAACTTTTAAAGCCATCAGGCACTCTTAGTTTTGAAGATGCTTACGATGCTTTTAAAGAGATTGTTGTAGAAGCTAATAAATATAATATAGATGTTTTTGTTGTTGAAACTTGTTCTGATTTGCTAGAGATGAAAGCTGCCATCTTGGCTATTAAAGAGCATAGTGATAAACCTGTTTTTTCAACAATGACTTTTCAAGAAAATCAAAGAACATTAGTGGGAAATGATATTTATAGTGTAATTACGACTTTAGAAGGGTTAAAAGTTGATGCTTTGGGATTAAATTGTAGTTTTGGCCCAAAAGAAATGTTGCCATTAATAGAAGAATTTAACAAATATGCTTCAATTCCAATAATTGTGCAACCTAATGCAGGGATGCCTATTTTAAATGGTGATGAAATAAAATATGATATTGATGAGAATGATTTTCTTGAATATATGAAACCTATTTTAGAAAATAATGTACAAATAGTTGGTGGTTGTTGCGGAACAGAATATGCTCATATTGAACTATTAGCTAATTATGTCTCAACGCTAAAGCATAAAAATCCTGTTAATAAAAACTTAACAATGGTTGCTAGTGGAATGAAAACTGTTGTGTTGGATGATTCAAAAATAATAAGAATTGGTGAAAGAATTAATCCAACAGGAAAAAAAGATTTAGAACAAGCTTTACGTGATAATAATTATAATTATTTAATTAAAGAAGCTATTAAACAAGAAGAAGGTGCAGATGTTTTAGATATTAATGTTGGTATTACTAATATAGATGAAAGTGTAATTTTAAAGAATAGTGTTGAACAGATTCAATCATATGTTAAAACACCTTTGCAAATAGATAGCTCAAATGCTAAATCAATTGAAGCTGCACTAAGAACGTATAATGGTAAAGCAATAATTAATTCAGTTAATGGTAAAGAAGAAAGCATGAATGAAATATTGCCATTGGTTGCTAAATATGGTGGAGTAATTATTGGATTATGTCTTGATAAAAATGGATTAGCATTTAGTGCTAAAGATAAACTTGAGGTAGCAAGGAAAATTGTTAATCGTGCTAAAGAATATGGAATAGAAAGCAAAGATATTTTAATTGATACATTGACTTTAACTGCATCTGCACAACAAGCTGATGTACTAGCAACTATTCAAGCAATTTCATTAATAAAAAAAGAATTAGGTGTTAAAACTGTTTTAGGTGCTTCAAATGTTTCGTATGGACTTCCTAATCGTGATTTAATTAATGCTTCATTTTTAAGTATGGCTGCTTATGCTGGTTTAGATGCTTGTATAATTAATACTGGTTCAACTTCAACAATGAATACTTTAATGGCATGTGAGGTTTTATTAAATAAGGATAAAAACTCAAATAACTATATTGCATCTTTTCAAGATTATAGTGTAAATGTAAGTGATGATAAAAGTACACATGATTTAAAAACAATTATAATTAAGGGATTAAAAGATGAGGCAATTAAAGCTTGTAAAAAGGAACTAGAAACAAGAGATGTTTTAGATATTATAGAAAATGATATTGTAAAAGCATTGGATTATGTTGGTAATAAATTTGAAAAGAAAGAATTGTTTTTACCACAATTAATTCAATCAGCTCAAACAGTTAGCGAAGCATTTGAAGTGATTAAGAAACAAATGAGTGGTTCTCAAAATCAAAAAAATGAAAAAATTATTTTAGCAACTGTTAAAGGTGATGTTCATGATATTGGGAAAAATATTGTAAAGATGTTACTAGAAAATTATGGTTATGAAATTATTGATTTAGGTAAGGATGTTGATTCAAAAACGATTATTGATTGTATTAAAGAAAATGATGTTAAATTAGTTGGCCTAAGTGCATTAATGACAACAACTGTAATAAATATGGAAGAAACAATTAGACTTATTAAAGAATATGATAATCAAATAAAAATAATGGTTGGTGGAGCAGTATTAACAGAGGAATATGCAAAAAAAATAAATGCTGATTATTATTGTAAAGACGCATTAAGTGGTGTAGATGCAGCAAAAAGTTTTTTTAAATAATAAGAATATTAAAATAAAGGTAGTAGTAAAATAAAAAAATAACTCAATTTAATGTGGATTAGATTGAGTTTTGTCATTATTTTAGCAAAAAAACTAAAAAAATAGAAAAAGTTTTTTATTTGACAAGGATATTGGAAGTTTATTGATTAAATTCTTTAAGGAAAAATAAAAATATGTTAGAATATATTAGTGTGAGGTGAGTAAGTCAAATGAAAAAAATTATAAGAGTTTTATTGGTTATTTCTATTATTATATTTGGATTTGGAATAATTAAATATTTTATACCAACAGGTGTTAGTGAAATATCTAATAAAGATAAAATTGAGAGTGAGATTAAGTTTGATTACACACCAATTAAGGTTGATAATAAAGCAAGCGTCTTAATGAATTTAGATACAAATCAAATAATTTATTCAAATAATATGCATAATGAAATACCAGTATATAGTGTTAGTAAGGTTATGTTTTTAGCAACCGTAGCTAAAAAAATGGAAGAAGAAAATATTTCATATAATAAAAAAGTTAAGGTAACTAAATTAATTGATACAGTAAACACACAAGGTAATTTTAGTAGTGCAGGATTAGGTTCAAATGAAGTATATACAATTAAAGAATTGTTTGATGCAGTAATGATTCCATCAGGTAATGATGCTGCAATTCTATTAGCGTATGAATTATTTAATAATCATGAGAGTGCAGTAGTTCAAATGAATGAAAATGCTAAAAAATGGAAAATGAAGGATTCAAGTTTTGTGAGTACTTCAGGATTAGATGGAAAATACTTAAATAAAATCGGAATTAAAGCTTCACCTGGAAAAAACTTAATGAGTCCTTATGATAGTGTATTATTAGTTAAAAGAGTAATGAAGAATTATCCTGAGATTGTAGATTCTGGTAATAAAAAGACTTCAACGATTGGTAAGTATAATTCCAAATCAATTAAATTAGAGAATGTTAATGAAATATTAGAAGGTTTAGATTATAGTTATAGTGATGTTTATGGATTAAAAACTGGTTCTAATATTGAAAAATATAGTAATTGCATAATTGCATTAAAGAAAAATGAATACAATCAAACTATTTTAGCAATCTCATATTCATCAAAAACAAGACAATCACTATATGAAGATATTACTTCTTTATATGATTATTTAAAAACATTAAACTTAACTAATTTACAAGATAATATTGAATTAAATACTAAAGTTGGATTTGTCGAAAATGATGTAAAGTTTGGATTAGAAAAGCCTTTTTATATCTATCATAATGAAAAGCAAGATTTTGAATATAAGTTAATTGATATATCAAAAAAATACAATAAAAATATGAATCGTTTTTATGGTATTAATAAAGATGGTTTTGTTGGAGATTTAGAAATAATTAATAAAGAAGAATTCTTTGATGGAACACCATTAAATCTTAGTTCAGTTATTGTTAGCAATGAATTAAATAAAAAAGGGGTTTTTAAAAGTATTCAAGAATTTGTAATTGATTTGATAAAAAAATAAAGAACTATGCTCAAAATAGTTCTTTTTAATTTATCTATTTTTCTTATATACAAAACCTTTGTAACCATTAATGTGATCAATTTTTCCATATTCAAATTTCGAATTAATTAAATTGGCAATATCATAATTTTTAAAAAGAAATGATATTAGTTCATATGTTGCATAACAGTCTTCTAATGCATCATGGGCTTGATACTCAAAGTTAGTTATATTTTCTGATAAATAAGTTAGTTTATGATTTGGAGCAATAATTAATTCTTTTGCAAGTCGACATGAACAAGTAAATGATAGTGAAAAAGTTTGATTATCTTTTTTTAAGGTTTTACATAGACAATTCATATCA
The DNA here is from genome assembly GCA_029893765.1 of Bacilli bacterium PM5-9. Taxonomy (NCBI): domain Bacteria; kingdom Bacillati; phylum Bacillota; class Bacilli; species Bacilli bacterium PM5-9. The sequence goes on along the minus strand of JARXZD010000003.1, from coordinate 81,971 downwards.
AATTGAGCAAAATGTGCTATTAAAATATTATTATCAATAAAATCTAATATTTCATTCCATAATTCTAAAAAGGTTAGAGCATTTTTAACATCGCTACTTTTAATACCATGAATTGAGGTATTCATACTGCTAAAGTATAACGGTTGTGGTTTAACTAATTTATTATATGTATCAATTATTTTTCCATTGCTAACTTTTAACATTCCAATTTGACAAATACTATCTGGATTTGAATTTGCAGTTTCAAAGTCGATTATTACATAATTTTGATTTAAAAATGCCATGAAAACACCTCCAAAATATTGTGTTATAAAAAAAATAACAAATTGTTATTTTTTCTTTTTAGCAAGTTCTTTAACCATTGTATCATAAATTGTATTCATTTTATTCTTATCTTTCTCGCTATAGATATATGTTTTTTTACCTGCTTTTATTTTTAAAAACTCATCAGAATCTTTTTTGACATATAAAGTAGATGCTCCAATTCCTTGTAGATTGAAATTACCAATTATATATCCATTTTCTTGAACACCATCTATTTTGTTTATAATAGTTGGTAATTCCTTTATTTTTTCAATAGATGTTACTTCATTTAGTGAAATATCAAGTGTTTGTTTACCATAGTTAAGGTTTAATTGAGTGCTAGTTAATTCTGTTTGTAATTGTGATTTATTAGAATCAATTGGCTTAACAAATATTAATAGACAGGCAATTAGAATTATTATTAAACTAATAGTTGCTGCAATAATTGCCTTACCTTTTAATGATGCAATATTAATAGCGTATCGATAAAATCCATATTTATAAACTGTAGTATTATCATTGCTACTATAAATTAATGCAAAATATGATTTATCAAATGGTTGATTTTCATGGCTTATATTTAAATTTTTAACTTCTTCGATATATTTTGAAATAAAGTATTGGTTTAATAGATAAGGTAATATTAAGAATAATAAAAAATAAATTATTAATATTATTTTTGAATTATTTAACCAAATGAATAATGGTGCTAAAATAATTGTCGCTAGTAAATAAATTCTGTTATACATTAATATTTTCATTTTATATGGTTTTACAGTTTTAAAAACATAATCGTTTGTAATTAGCTTTAAAAACATAAAACTATCTTTTATTTTAAGTGTTCTAGTAATTGTATAGACATTTAATAATTGTAAAACGATTGCTAGTGCAACAAAAATCAAATTAAATATAATCATTGGAATACCCCCTTAATATATACTTACACTATAACAAATGTGATATAATATTACAATAAGTAAGATGTGTTTTGGAGGGGTAAAAATGGATAGTAACATAATTAAGACAAGAGATAATAATGATATGAAGTTATATATTTTTAAAGCTGAAAATGAAATAGCAAGTGTTATTATTGCACATGGAGCAAGTGAACACATTTATCGTTATGAAGAGTTTGCAAAATATTTATGTGAAAAAGGTATTAGTGTTTATGGTTATAATCATTTTGGGCATGGTGATAATAAATTTAAGGAAATTGATCATGTTCATTTTGGTGATAAAGATGGTTATCAAAAATTAATAAATGATTTAGAAGATGTTTGTTTAAATGTTTATCAAAGAAGTGATAAACCATTATTTGTCTTTGGGCACTCAATGGGTTCATTAATCGCAAGAGGTTTTTCAATTAAAACCAAATTAATGGTTGATGGTATAATTTTATGTGGTAGTTTACATCCTAGCAAAATGATTATTAATTCTGGATTAACATTGGCTAAAGCACAAACGAAAATTTTCTCTAAAAAAGGTATTTCTAAATTACTAAATAAAATGGCTTTTGGAACACTTGAAAATCGATTGTCATATAATAAAGACAATGTTGAAGAATATAAAAATGATAGTGATTGTGGAGCTTATTTTAGTAATCAGGCTATTGTTGATTTACTTTCATTAATGAAAATAATTACTGATGAAAAAGAGATTGCAAAAATGCTTAAAACAAATTACTTTATTATATCTGGAAAAGATGATCCTTTTTCAGATAAAACTAAACAATTAATAAATTTTATTACCGAATTAGATATTAATCATCTTGATAATGAACATATTTTTTATCCAGGCATGATGCATGAAATATTAAATGAAGATAATAGAAAAATTGTTTTTGATGATGTTGTTGATTTCATAAATGATATTATTTAATAATAAAGTATTGATTAATTTATATAAATAAATTACAATATAGAAGAGATAAACTCTCAAACATAAAATTATTCATATTGTCTTTCTGGTAATTTATTTAAAATACTTTACAGACAGATAATGGAAAAAGACATCTCGATAGGATGTCTTTTTCATTTAGTGGAGAATAATATGAAGAAATAAATTTATTCTAGATAATCAACTAATAAAATTAACAGAATTAGTGTCAATATTACTATTAATTTTTTCATAGTATAAACCTACTTTCTTAATATCATAGCCCTTTTTAAAATTATTCATATTGCCCCCCTGACAAAATATTTAATATCTTGTCATTATATAATGTGCAAAAAGTTAAAATTATCCTAAAAAATTTATGAAAAAAATTGACACATTTAAACAATTGACTATCTTTGATATTTTTGATATTATATTAAAGATAAGAAAAAGCTAAGAAAAGAAGAGTAATTATTATTGACTAGCACAGAGAGTTTGTGAATGGTGAAAGCAAATGTAGAAGATAATGATGAAGATGGTCTTGGAGCTGCACAATTGAAAAAAAGTAAATTGTGATGGGTAGCACTCATTATCGTGCTTAGTATTGTTAGATACTAATGGAGTTGTTTGTTTTACAAACATAAATTAAGGTGGTACCACGAGTCTTTCGTCCTTTGGCGAGGGGCTTTTTTTATTAGAAAGGAAAAGATATTATGGAAAAGAAAAAATTTTACATTACAACACCAATATATTATCCAAGTGATAACTTACATATTGGTCATGCTTATACAACAATTATTGCTGATTGTATAGCTCGTTACAAAAGATTAAGAGGGTATGATGTTCGTTTTTTAACTGGAACGGATGAGCATGGTGAAAAGATTGAAAGAGTAGCCAAAGAAAAAGGTTTAGCACCAATTGAGTATGTAGATGGAATTGTTTCTAATATTCAAAAGCTATGGAAAGAATTAGAAATTTCTAATGATGATTTTATTAGAACAACTGAAGAGAGACATAAAGATGCTGTGCAAAAAATCTTTTCAAAATTGCTTGAACAAGGTGATATTTATAAAGGTCAATATGTTGGTAAATATTGTGTTCCTTGTGAATCATTTTGGACAGAATCGCAGTTAGATGAAAATGGACATTGTCCAGATTGTGGAAGAGAAGTTGAATCTCGTACTGAAGAAACATATTTCTTTAAGATGTCAAAATATGCTGATCGTTTAGTACAATATTATAATGATCATCCTGGTTTCATTGAACCTGAATCAAGAAAAAATGAAATGCTAAGTAACTTTATTAATCCTGGATTAGAAGATTTATCTGTATCAAGAACAGGGTTTAAATGGGGAATTCAAGTTAAAGAAGATCCTAATCATGTTATTTATGTATGGATTGATGCTTTAGCAAACTATATTACTTCAATGGGGTATTTATCAGATAATGATGAACTTTTTGAAAAATATTGGTCTGATGATACTGAAATATTACAATTAGTTGGTAAAGAGATTGTTCGTTTTCATACAATTTATTGGCCAATTATGTTAATGGCATTAGGGTTAAGAATTCCTAATAAAGTTTATGCTCATGGTTGGTTAATCATGAAAGATGGAAAAATGTCAAAATCAAAAGGGAATGTAGTAAGACCTGAAGTATTAACTGCTCGTTATGGTAATGATGCTTTAAGACATTATGCACTATCACAAGTTGTTTTAGGTAATGATGGAACATATACACCAGAATTATTTGTAACTTGTGTTAATACTGATTTAGCAAACAATCTTGGTAATTTATTAAATCGTACAGTGGCAATGGTAGAAAAATATTTTAATGGTACTGTGAGAAAGACTACAGAAACTACTGAGTTTGATCAAGCATTAAAAGATTTTGGGGCAAAAACTATTGCTGAATACGAAGAAAATATGGATAAATATCATATTGATAAAGCTAATCATGCAATATTTGAATATATTTCTCAATTAAATAAATATATTGATGAAACACAACCATGGGTTTTAGCAAAAGATGAAGCTAAACAAGGTGAGTTACAAAATGTTCTTTTAAACTTATGTCTTGGGTTAAGACAAGTTGGAATTATGTTAACTCCATTCTTATTGGAGGGGTCAAAATCAATTTTTGAACAATTAAAATTAAGTAGTGATAGTATAAATTATGAAACGATTTATGATTTTAATTATATTGATGAAATAAGTGTTGAAAAGAAAGATCCAATTTTTAATAGATTAGATGTTGAAAAGGAAGTAGCGATTCTTCAAGAAGGAATGGAATAAAATGAAAAAAAATCAAAAAATATTATTAGCGATTGTTATTTTTATTGTTTATAGTTTTGGATTGTATAAGTTTGCTAGTAATCCAACTTCAATTATTTCTACAAAAACTAATGATGAACATTTAGCAAGGTTTATTGAAAATTATAATGTTTTAAAAGAGAATTGGTATTATTTTTCTAATGGCAAAGAGGTAATTGATGCTGCAACTAATGCTATGACTGAATCAAGTAAAAATGATAAATATACTGGATATATTCATGCTGAAAATAGTAAAGAATATTTTGAAAGTATGGAATCAGAATACATTGGTTTAGGTATTCAATATATTGTAGCTGGTGAATATCCATTAATTTCAAAAGTATTTAATGATTCTCCTGCTGCAAGTGTTAATATGAAGGCTGGAGATACGATTACTAGTGTTGATGGTAAGTCATTAAAAAATGTTGATAGTGATAAAATTAGGGAACTTGTTGTTGGCAAGGTTGGTACAAAAAGAAAAATTGATATTTTACGAAATAATAAAAAAATTAGTTTTAATGTAGTTTTAAAAGAGATAGAGTCTAGTGTTAATTATCAAATGATTAATAATAAGGGGTATCTAAACATTGCTGAGTTTACTAAGACAACGGCTAAAGAAGTTGAAAATGCTTTAAAGTATTTTGAAAGTAGGAAAGTGAAAAAGATTATTATTGATTTAAGAGATAATCCTGGTGGCTATTTAACTACTCTTGAAGAGGTTGCTGATTTGTTTTTGCCTAGTGATAAAATAATTTTAAGTACTAAAGATAAAAGCAAGAATGTTCAACATTATAAAACTATTGATGATAAACAATATAAAAATAATTATGTTATTTTAGTTAATGGAAATAGTGCAAGTGCAAGTGAAGCATTGACGGCTTGTTTAAATGAAAATTTAAATATTGAAATCTATGGTCAAACAACTTTTGGAAAAGGAATTATGCAAAATTACTTTGAATATGATGATGGTGGTTATCTAAAATATACGAATGCTGAATGGTTAACACCAAAGGGTAATTCTATTAATCAAAAGGGTATTAAACCAACAACAAGCATCAATGAATCTAATATATTTAAGGCTATGGAGTATGAATATAGTTTTGAAAAAAATATTAAAAATGATTCTGTTTCAAAAGAATTGATTAGTTATCAAAAAGCACTTAAAGCACTAGGGTATAATATTGATCGAGTTGATGGTTATTATAGTAATAAGACTAAGCAAGTTATTAATAGTTTTAAAAATAAATACAATTTAAAAAATGAAAAAGATTTGTCAATAAAGGTTCAGTCTAAGATTGTGGAAAGAGTTTTTGTTGAAAAAAATAAGCTTTCAAATGATAATGTTTTAAAAGTGGTTTTAAAATAATATATTAAGCATGGTTTCTTAAATGAAATCATGTTTTTTATATTGAGAGATTATTATTGACATGATATACTTTAGTTGTAGAATAAAAAAATATAAAGGAGAAGTTTTAAATGAAGAAATTAAAAGGAATATCTTTTATTTTTGTATTGATAGTATTGTTTGCATCAAGTATTAATGCAACTCAAACTGATTGTGATAGATATACAGTTTGTCCTATCTATGATAAGAATACAAAAACATTAAAAGTATATGGAAAAAATGATGTAGGGCAGTTGGGTGTAGATAGAAGCAAGGACTATTATTATAAAGAAGAAGCAATATTAGTTAATGATTTATTACCAAATAAAGAAAAAATAATTGCCTATAAAAACTTAAAAGATAATGTGATTATTATAACTGACGATAATAAAGTCTATGTATCTGGAAATAATAATTTTGGACAAGTTGGTAGATCTAGTGTTAAAAATATTGATGAATTTCAACTAGTTAGTTACTTATCTAAATATAAAATTATCAATGTTAATGCAGATTTGGATAATAAATATAATGCTAAAAAAATAACATATATAATAAGAAATAAAAGTGAAGATAATATTGAATATATTGATATAAATAGCAATCAAAAATTTGTATATGTATATACTAATATGGTTATTAAAGATAAAAAAACATATGATTATGAGTATACTTACAATGTAAATAATAATTATTTATTTAAAAAGAATAATACAATTACTTCAAATGTTAATCCTGCATATAAAGGATTTAAAAATAAGGTTAAAAAAACAAATTACAAAGAGATACATGATAAACTTAGTAAAAAATTAACATATAAAAGAATTAACAAATCTTTTGCTAATACAAAAAACTCAAAAAGCAGTTGGGATTGGACTACATGGAGTGTTACAACTTATTATTACAAAGCTAAGTATAATAAAGATAATAAACTAACTTATAGAGTTATTAAAAAGAAAAATTCAAATAATAAGTTAACATATAATGCTTACTATAAAATAGTTGATAATAAAATAGTAAAAAAACTTACTAAAAATAAATATTATAATAATTCTAATATTTTTGGTAATAAAAATATTAAAAGTAAAATAGTATATACTTGGAATAGTGCTGGACAACTAAAATCAAATAAGAATGGTAAAGCATATAAGGTAGTAACAAAGTATAATAAAAATGGTAAAAAGGTTTCAAAAGTAAAATATAAATATAATGCAAAAGGAAAAGCGAAGAAAGTTAAATAATATATTAAGCATGGTTTCTTAAATGAAATCATGTTTTTTATATTGAGAAAAGACAGTGTATGCCTTTTATTAATAAAATATGGTACAATTAATTTAGAGGTGATTTGAGTGTTAAATGCATTAATAGTTGTGAATAGTAAAAATAAAAAGACGCATTTTTATAATCATTTAGCTGATGTATGTCAAGCATTGAGTCGTAAAAACTATTCAATTAAAATTTCATTTACTAAAAAGCCTAATGATATTTCAAACATTTTAGCGGATGTTGAACAAATTGATTTAATAGTAGTTGCAGGTGGCGATGGAACAATGAATGAAGTTGTTAATGCTTTATCAAAAACAGAGCATAAAGTAAAAATAATGTATTTTCCAACTGGAACAGTTAATGATTTTGGAACAAGTTTAAAAATACCACATAACTTTAAAAAACAGTTACAACTTTTAAATAAACATACAACAATGATGGTTGATAGTGGAAAGGTAAATGAATATTATTTTAATTATATTTGTGCTTTTGGCGCTTTTACTCGTGCTAGTTATACGACTCCTCATTGGGAAAAAAATAAATATGGTAAGTTAGCATATTATAGACATTTAATTGATGAAATTCCAGCATTAAGCAAGTCATATGAATTAGATATTGATGTTGATGGTGAAAAAATAAATGGTAACTTTAGTTATGCATTAATAATAAACTCAACAAGTGTTGCTGGATTTAGACATTTTCTAAAAAATGATAGTATGAATGATGGTTACTTTAATTTATTGTTAGTTACTAAAGCAAATGCTAAGGTGTTTAAAAAGGCTATTAAATACTTGATTAAGGGTATGAGTGATAATATAGATGATGATCATTATATTTTAAGAAAATTTAAAAAGCTTACAATAAATACTGATGATAAAATTTCATGGACGATTGATGGCGAAAAAGGTCCAGTTGGTAGTATTGAGGTAGAGGTAATTAAGCATAATCTTGAAATAATTTGTCCATAACACAATAAACTCACATAAAACTCACTTAGAAAAGATATTGACATGGTACTCTTTTAAGCAAGGAGAGTGGTAGTATGAAAAAAATTCTTGTTGTTGAAGATGATAAAGCAATTAATAATATTATATGTGAAACCTTAAAAGATGCTTCGTATTTAGTTGATAGTGCATCTGATGGTTTGGAAGCCATGCTTCTTTTTATGGAAAATAAGTATGATTTAGTTATTAGTGATATAATGATGCCTCATATGGATGGTTATGAGTTAATTGAAAAAATTAGACAAGAGAATAAATATGTTAATATTATAATTCTATCTGCTTTAGACGAAGAGTACGATGAGATAAAAGGTTTTGATTTGAATATTGATGATTATATAGCTAAACCTTTTTCATCAAGATTACTAGTTAAAAGAGTTGAAGCATTATTTAGAAAACAAGATAATAATAAAATAAAAAATGAATTATTGGATATAATTAAGGGGTAGATAACAGTGAAGAAAATTTTAGTTGTAGAAGATGATAAAACAATTCAAGATATAATTTATGAATTGTTAAAAGAACAAGGTTATGATGTTGATAAGGCTAATAATGGTAAAGAGGGCTATGATTGTTTTTTAAAGAAAGAGTATGACTTAATTATTAGTGATGTTATGATGGATATTTTGGATGGGCATCAGATGGTTAAGTTAATTAGAGCAAAAAATAAGAATGTTAAAATTTTAATGTTGACAGCATTATCAGAAGAATATGATGAAATAAAAGGATTTGATTTAGGAGTAGATGATTATATTTCAAAACCATTTTCATTTAATATCTTATTAAAAAGAGTTGAAGCACTTTTAAAAAGAGAATTGAGAAGTGATAGTAATATGCTTGTGATTGATAATATTAAATTATTGATTGCAGAGCATGAAGTTCTTGTTGATGATGTTTCAGTGGATTTAACTTTAAAAGAATTTGAAATACTAAAAATATTGCTGTCAAATATTAATAAAGTAATAACTAGAGAACATTTACTTGATGAAGTATGGGGATATAGTTATTATGGTGATACTAGAGTAATTGATACTCATATAAAAAATATTAGAAAAAAGACTAAAATCGAAAAGATAAAGACGGTGACTGGTATTGGGTATAAATTGGAAAAATAATAAATTAGGCATTAAAATATTTCGTTTTGGACTAGGAATGTATCTTATTTTCAGTATTCTAGTCTATTTTGTTATTTATGCTGGAATACCCGGATTATATAAAAGTTATAAACAAAATGATTTTGAAAGAAGAGTTAATTACGTTATCAACAATAGTGATGATATAACCGAATTAACAACTAATATTAATATTCTTTTACGTGAAGCTGCAATTGGTGTTAGATATGAATACCAAGGACAACAGTATGATTGTATCTTAACAGATGAATGTCGCCAAATAATGAAAAGACCTGAGTTAAATATTAATAAATTAAATGATCGTGAAGATTATTTAACAAGAACAGAAGTGCTTATTTTTAATGGAAAAGAATTGACTATTAATTTTAGATTAGCAATTAGTTCTACTGATGAAGTTAGAAATATTTTATTTATGTTTTTGCCAATTTTTGGTGCATTATCAGTAACTATGGCTTTTATTCTAGCTTATTATATTTCAACAAGATTAAGTAAATCGATTGTTAAGTTGCGAAATGATGCTCAAATGATTACTTCGCTTAATTTTGATATTGAACAATCAGTTAAAAGCGATGATGAGCTTGGTGATTTATCATATAATTTAGTAATACTTGCTAATGCATTAAATAAAACATTGAGTGAGCTTAAAGAGGCGAATGATAAATTGTATGATGATATTGAAAAAGAAAGAATTAAAGAAGAAGAGCGTCGTGCATATATTGCAACTATTTCACATGATTTAAAAACACCTTTAACGGCTATTAAAGGTCAATTAGAGGGTATGTTATATAATGTTGGTAAATATAAGGATCATAAAACATATTTAGAAAATAATATTGTTTTAGCAAATGAAATGGAAAAAATGATTCAATCAATAATTATTAGCTCAAAACTTGATGATTATAATACTGAAATTTATCAACAAAAAGTAAGCTTAATGCAATGTTTAGAAAATAGCTTAGACAAATTAAATTATTTAATTGAGAAAAAAGAATTAAAAATAGAAATAGATATTGATAAAAAAATGATGATTAATGTTGATGTGAATTTATTTTCAAGAGTTTTAAATAATTTAATTGATAATGCAGTTGAATATGCTAATAGTAAAAGTACAATAATTATTAAAGAAGAAAATAATATTTTAAGCATTGAAAATGAAACATTTGATTTTGATGATTCATTAATAAGTGAGGGATTAATTTACAAACCGTTTTATCGTCAAGATAAATCAAGAAATAAAAATGGTTCAGGAATGGGTATGTATATTGTTAAAAAGATATGTGACTTGCATAATATTGATGTTGTTTTAGATTATGAAAATGATATTTTTAAAGTATCACTAGATTTAAATAATAATTAAATATATTAATGCTCAAATATCTAGTATTTAAAAATAATAGCAAGTATGATATACTAAAAAGTGAAATTAATCAGTATATACTATTTGGAGCGTGAGCTAGATTGGCAAAAAAATTAACAAACTATGGTAAAAGTATCAATATAAAACAAACTGATGATAAAGTAATTATTGAGTTTGATTTATATGATGATTATAATGCCAAAAGTATGACAATAGTTTCAAAATTATCTAAACAAAGATATAATTTTGATTTAATAAAAGAGAATAATAAATATAGGGTAGTAATTGACTACTCTATTTTTGTTGATTGTGAATTAGTTGAGATTAGTGATGAATTTTTATCTAAAATTAAACTTTTTAAAGAACAAGAATTAGTTGAGTTTTATGATATTTTTCTAGAGTTAGAAGTTGCTAATGAGTTAGATATTTATGGTAAGAATACTAGCATTGCTGTTTTAGATGATTTAAGTAAAAGTAGTTTTTATCATTTAGGTGGTTTTGATAAAGTAACTTTAAATGATGAAACTACTATTAATAAAATTACTAAATTAGAATGTGGAAAAGATGGTCACTATGGTTTTGGCTTTGGTTGTCATTATCTACCATTTTTTGAACAAAGTGTTAATATGGTTAATATTAGTAATGGCAAAATAGTTAGTAAGGGTAATATTAAAACTAACTTAAAAGTTGATGAAATGTATTTTTCTTTAAAGGGAAAAGATACTTTTAAAGAATATGATCTTTTATTGGAAAAGTTGACTAGTAATCAAGTTGATGTAGGTGTATCATTATTATCTTATGAAATAAATTATGATTTAAAAAATATTGTAAATGATGATTTTATTGCTGATACTTATGCGATAAATTATAAGTTTATTAGTGATGGGATAGAGTATATTGATAAACAGAAACGTTATAGTTTTATCCAAAGACAATCAATTAAAAAGTTTTGTGTTGATGGAAATAAAAAAACATTTTATTTTTGCCCGACTTTTACTTTCAAAGCTAAATTGCTGCGTTTTCAAATTGAAGATTTTGAAAAAGAAGAATATGAATATTTAAAACAAAAAACTAAGACAAGATTTATTGATCGTTTAAAAAATAAGCATCGTGATATTTGGCTTGTTTCAGAAAGAATATATAAAGCACAAGATAATGGTTTTTACTTTTTTAAGTATATGAGAGAAAATCATCCTGAAAAGGAAGTTTATTATGTTATTGATAGAGAATCAAAAGAAGTAGAGAAATTAAAGCAATATGGTAATGTTGTTTATTATAAATCAAAAGAACATATTGAATTAACTTTTTTAGCTAGTAAGTTTATTTCAACTCATCATTATGATTATATGCTACCTCTTAGAGATGAAGACTTTAAAAAGAAATTAAAAGGTGCAGTCATCTTTTTACAACATGGTGTTATGGGTACTAAGTATATGGCAAATTTATATGGAAATGACTTGAAAACATTTGTTGCAGATTCATTTATTGTTTCAAGTGAAAAAGAGAAAGGTTATATTATAACTGATTTTAAATTTGCTAAAGAAGATATTTATGTTACTGGACTAGCAAGATATGATAATTTATTTAATGCTAAAAAACCTAAAAAACAAGTTGTTATTATTCCAACATGGCGAGATTGGTTACAAAATGTTGATAAATTTATGGATTCTGATTACTTTAAAAGGTATAAAAGTTTAATAAGTAATGAAGTTTTAATAAAAAAATGTCAAATGCAAAATATTGAAATAGTTTTTTGTTTACATCCAAATATGCAACAATACACGCCTTTATTTGAAAGTGATATTGTTAAAGTTGTATCACAAGGCGAAATTGATGTTCAAACACTTATTAAAGAGAGTTCTTTACTTGTAACTGATTTTTCAAGTGTTGCTTTTGATTTCTCGTTTTTAAATAAACCTGTTTTATATTATATGTTTGATCGTGAAAGATTCTTTGGTAAAGAGGGTTCACATTTAGATGTTGATAGTAGTTTACCAGGTAGAATAATTGCTTTTGAAGATGTTGTAGTTGATGAAATAACAAAATATATTGATAATGGTTTTGTTATGGAAGAGAAATATCAAAATCGTGCCAATCAATTTATTGAATATAAAGATGTTGATAATTCTAAAAGGATTATGGATGTTGTAATAAAAACAAAAAGAGATAAGTCATTAAAAACTAAAATTAAAAAAAGTGATGCTTTAAAACTAATAGGTGTTTTTTATCGAAATAGTAAAATCTTTTCACCAACAATTAAAATAGTTATTAAACTATTAAAATTATTACCAATGAAACAAGATTTAGTTGTTTTAGAAAGTGGTATGGGTAAAGCTGGTGGTGATAATCCAATGGCGTTATATAATGTTTTGAAAAAAGAACTACCTAATATGAAAAAGGTTTGGGTTAGTGAAACTCCTATTCCAGATTTAGATGAGAATACAATTAGAATTCAAAGATTATCACTTGCATATTTTTATTATCTTGCTATGGCAAAATATTGGGTAAATAATCAAAATTACCCACATTATATGATAAGAAGAAAATATGGTATTAATTTACAAACATGGCATGGAACACCAATTAAAAAAATGTTTTATGATTTAAAGAAAGTATATGGAAGAGATAAAGGTTATAAAAAAAGAGTTGGGCGTGCGATTGAGCAATGGACATACCTTTTATCGCCTAATAGTTACTCAACTGAATGTTTTAAAACTGCATTTAAAACAAAAGCCAAAATTTTAGAACTAGGGTATCCAAGAAATGATATTTTATATCAAAAAAATAATGATGATTATTGTAATCAAATAAAAGATAAAATAGCAATCAGAACAAATAAAAAAGCTATTTTATATGCTCCAACATTTAGAGATGATACTATGGTAAAACGTGGTAAATTTAATCAAGCTGTTATGTTTGATTATAAAAAAATGTATGAATCACTAGGAGATGATCAAGTTTTATTGATGCGAACACATATGGTGGTTGTTAATGAATTATCAATTCCACCAGAATATAGTGATCGTATAATTGATGTTAGTAATTATCCAAATGTTGAAGATTTATTATTAATTAGTGATGCTTTAATTACTGATTATTCAAGTGTTTTCTTTGATTATTTAAATTTAGAAAGACCGATTATTTTCTATGCTTATGATTTAGATAAATATCAAAATACTTTAAGAGGATTTTATTTAGATTATTCAAGTAAAACTCTTCCTGGCCCAATTGTTCAAGAGGAAAATGATTTGTATAGTAGTATTGAAAATATTTCAAAAATAGAAAATGAATATAGTAATAAAATTAAATCATTTAAAAATGAATATTGTGCAAATGATGATGGCTATTCAAGTGAAAGAGTAGTTAATAAAGTATTTAAAAAATAGCCGTAAGTGGCTATTTTTCTTTTATGAAATTTTCTTTTTCAACATCATATAAACCAGCTTCAAGAAGCCTGATTTCAGGAAGAACTGCTAGTGAAATAAACGATAGAGTTATAAATGGATCAACAGATTTCGAAACGTTCATTTTTCTAGCTAATGCTATCATATCCTCTGTAATAGTTTGAACATTATTAGCATTATCTAGGCTCATTAAACCACCAATTTTTAATGGAAGTGATGTTACTTTTCCATTATTTACAATAACATATCCACCTTGAATTTTTTTCAATTCATTGATTGCTTTTGATAAATCACTATCATTATCTCCAACTGCAATAATATTATGAGAATCATGAGAAACTGATGTGGCAATGGCTCCATCTTTTATATTGTATCCTTTTAGAGCACAACAGCTAATATTTTTTGTTTTATTATATCTTTCAACAACACAAAATTTAGAATATGCTTCATTAGGGATAAAAACATTATTTTCACCTGGAATTGTTTCATATAGATGTTTAGTAATAATTGAATAAGGGCATAGTTCAATAACATGATTTTTTGTAAACCTTTCAACAACTAAATCACTTGATGAAATATTATTGAAGACAACACTATTTAATAATGTTTTATTTACTTTTTCTTCTTGAAAAGAGTTTAAAAACTTATCATCAACAATTTGACCACTTTTAATAACCATTGTAGGTTCAAGATTATCTAATGAATCTAATACAACAATATCAGCTTGATAACCTGCACCAATTGCACCAATATTATCTATTTTTAATACTTTAGCAGTATTATAGGTTGCCATTTTAAAAGCTTTAACAATTGGTGTTTTTAAGTCAATTGCTTTTTTTATGCAATAATTTATATGACCTTTTTCATCAATATCAGCTAAATGTTTATCATCGGTACAAAAACAACAATTCTCTAAAGACACTTTAGCATCTAATAGTCCTTTTAATAGTATATCAAGATTTTTAGCTGCACTACCTTCTCTAATATAAATATTAAGTCCTGCTCTTAATTTTTCTAATGCTTCATCAACACTTTCACATTCATGATCATTATTAATTCCAGCAACACGATAGGCTTGAACTTCTTTTTGAGTAATCCTGGGAGCATGTCCATCAATAATCCTATTTGAGAATAGTTTTATTTTTGAAAGAATATTTTCATTAGCATTAATAATATCGTGATAACGCATTACTTCACCTAATCCAAGAATATGCGGATTTGAAAGATATGGTTGCATATCGCTCGCACTAAACTCTCCTGCTCCATTTACATCAATATCACTTGCTGGAACACACGATGGAACCATAATATAAGTATTGATTGGTGATTTTTTACAGGCATCTAAAATATAGTCTAAACCCGTTTTTCCAGCGACATTCACTATCTCATGTGGATCAGCAATTATAGTTGTTGTTCCTTTTTTTATTATCTTTTTAGCAAGTTCTAAAGGTGTAACCATTGTACTTTCTATATGCATGTGTGCATCAATAAACCCTGGCGATAAATATTTACCACTACAGTCTATTTCAACTTTTCCTTGATACTCTCCAATACCAACAATAGTATCATTAACAATAGCAATATCTTTGCAAATTATTTCCTCGGAAAAAACATTAATAATATTACCATTTTTTAAAACAAGGTCAGCCATTTTTGAACCATTTGCTACTTCAATATATTGTTTATTCATTTAAAAACCTCCTTATATAAATAAAAAAAATTGATTACATGTTTTAAAATGTTATATTTGAACATAACAAATTAAAACATATAATCAACTAATTGGTAGTTGGTAGAGACGCTCAACCATTTTATGAGCTTATATATGTTAATAAAAGTCTATCATTTTTCATTTAATGTTGTCAATTGTTTTTAGCTAAACAGTTTTTAATAATTCTTCAATAACTCTTTCACTAGATTTTCCATCTTCTAAATAGTTATAAATTTTATTGAAATCAATTATTTTACTTTGATATTTAATGTCAACATCATCAATATTTTTAATTTGATAAACCAATTCATCATTAGTTTTTGTAATAGGTCCTGGTAAAGTTTCAACATCAAGATAAAAACCTCTAGTTTCATTTTTATATTTATCAAAATCATACATATAAAAAATCATTGGTCGTTTTAATAAAGCAAAGTCAAATAAAGCAGAAGAATAGTCGGTTATTAAAATATCACTAATAATATACAGTTCACTTATATCATTGATACTAGACAAATCATAAATAAATTCATCATTATTAATCTTTAAGTAATCAGAAATTAGATAGTGGATTTTTAAAACAATAATGTATTCATCACTAAACTCTTTTCTTAATCTTTCAAAGTCTAATTCAATGTCATAGTGATAACCTTTATTCATAGAATAATTATCTTCACGCCATGTAGGTGCATAAAGAATTATTTTTTTATCGCTTGGCAATTTATATTTTTCTTTAATTTCTTTAACATTTGTATCAGTGTGATTAATTAAAAAATCAGCACGAGGATATCCAGTTTCTTTGACAATAGCTTCCTTATGCCACTTTTCTAAAGCAAAAGCACTTGTAATATGTTTGGTATAAAACTTAGAAGGAGAACACATTAAATCATATCTCTTGGCATCTTGTTTATACATTTCTCTAATTTGCCAAGGCTTGTTGACTTGATTACTCCCTTTAGTATTTAAATCCCAACCCAGTTTTTTTAATGGAGTACCATGCCATGTTTGTAAATAAATTTGATTATCTCTTTTTTTAAATGACAAATCAAAAACAGAATTAGCAATCACATATTTAGATTGAGCTAATTTTTCATAATATTGATTACTTTTACTTTCAACAATAATTGTTCTATCATTAAAATAAAAATCATTAGAATTTTTTGGTACATCTTTCATAGATATAATAAAATTAAAATTTTTATATTTATTATTATTTAATAGTTCTAAATAAATTGCTTTTGGATTATCCGATAAATTTCGACCTTGAAAAGATTCTATAAAAATAAGATTACTATCAAGTGGCAATCTATTACATAACTTGATATAGTCTCTTTTTTGTTTAATTCTTTTAAATAAATTATTAGCATGTCTAAAAAGAAATTTTATTTTCATTAAGATACCTCATTTCTATTCTTGAAAATTATATCATTTAGTCAATAAAAGATAAAGGGTTACACAATTTTCTCATAATTATGATTAACCATATTTATTATTTAATACATTAATGATGTACTTTAATTGAAAGGTGAAAAATTATGAAAAAAATTAAATTAGTTTTAATGCTTGCAATAACACTATTGAGTGTTAAAGGTGTAAATGCAGCAACATATGAAATCAATACTATTGAAGATTGGGATAATTATTTAATGGTTGCTAAAATAAGTACCAATGCTATAGTAAATGTTAATGATGATTTAGATTTTGAAGATAAATTATATTCAACATATACTGATGTTGCTAAGGAACTATTATAAATGGAAATGGACATACGTTTTCTAATTTAAGAATAAATTCTATTTTATTTAGAGATAGTTATGCAAAAATTAGCAATTTAAATTTTGATACAGTAACAATCACAGGAACAGATAGATTAGGAATTATTGCATATAATAGAGGTAATATTCAAAATATGAATGTTAAAAATATTAAAGTAATTGGTAGAGATCGTATTGGAGTTATATCTGAAAACTACAATATTATCAATAAATTGAATGTTGATAATTTTGAAATTAAAGGTAGAAAGTATTCAGCACCAATTGCTAAAAACTTTATGTATGTTTCAGCATCTAATATGAGTAATGGTAGTGTTGTTGCAGAAACTTTTGGAGCAGGATTTGTTGGTGATATGGAATTTGGATATGTAAGAACATCTAAAACAAATGCAACTGTTAAAACAACTGGAAAAGAAGCTGCAGGATTTACAGCAGATAGTGAAAGAACGATTGTTAGTTGTCATTCAACGAGTAAAGTTTATGGTAAACATTCAATTGCTGGATTCGTATCAAGTAATATGGGATATGTAGGATATTCATCTTTTACTGGAAAAGTATATGCTAGTCAAGGAAAAGATAAAAAAGCAAAATTTGTTGGTAATTTCGCAAGTTATAAGGCAAAAGCTAAAAAATATCGAGGATTTAAGTTAAAACCAAAATATGTTAAGTGTAAAGCAAAAGGTTCTAGATATGTTAAAGGTAAAAAAGTAAAAAATGTTTTCTTTGGAAAATATGGTAAATCAAAAGGAAATTAAGATAAAAAAAGTCAAGAATCAAATGGTTCTTGCTTTTACTTTATAATAGAAGCATAAAAAAACATCAACTTATAGTATACGAAAACTTGTAAAAATGACAAATTAGACATTCAAAACGACAAATTAGACAATATACCTTTTTTTAAACTTGATTTAGTGTATGATGTTAGTATGTTAATGGTTAGTAAAAAAATAAGGATATTATAATACAATAAAAAAATTAAAAAAGCATATGAGATAAGGATTAAAAGAAGACATTATTATAAGAATAAATCTTGAACTGCATTAAAGAAATAGGTTAGAAAAAGCAAAGATAATTAATTTAAAAAAGGAGATATATATGAAAAAGAAAGTTATTAATGTTGGATTGGTTGTTGCATGTTTACTTTTTATTTTGAATTTATATACATATATTGTATCAGGAACGATAGCTGATGAATATTATTATAATGCAACAGAGGCTTTATTAGAAAAATACAATATAATATCAGCAATTTCACTTTTGGGATCGTTTGTTTTGTTATCAATTATGATTGGAATATTAATTAATTTAAGAAAGACTACTGATGATAAAAAATAAAATAACTTTTGTATTGATAGTTTGTACTTTATTATTTTGTTGTAAAAATACTTGGTAAACAAAAGTTAAAAATTAAATAAAATTGGTTGATTCATTTAAAGCAAATGATACTAGTTTTAAAGATACTAATGCAATAAAAGCAAAATAGGAAATTAGGCATAATATTCTTTTAAAGGAAAAACTCCGAAAAAGCCAGCCAGAATGTATATGTCTAGAGTAAGTAGCCCAAAAACATCGAAATATTTAACTGGTATAAGTGTAAAAGGGAAAGAAGGAGACAAATTATGAATTATGAAAAAAAATTATTAGATTTAATTAATCCAGCATACACTGTGGAAACAAAAGAAAAAATTTCAAAGGAAAAAGTAATTAAATTTGAAAATGACAATAATATTACGCTACCTCTTGATTTTAAAGAATATATTATAAATTTTAACGGATTTAGAGTTATTGATTATAAATATAAATATATTTTGGCTGATTTCTTTTCATTAAAAGAAATAGAAGAAAAAATAAAGCATAATAAAAAAGAGAAAATATTGATTGAGAATATCATTCCAATTTGTAAATTTGGTGATGAAGGAATTGTTGTTTTAAAAATTGACGATAATGAATCAAGTATCTACGCATCTTCCGAAATAGGATTAGATAATTTTTTGTATATGGGTAATTTTCCAGTTTTTTTTGAAAATTCCGTGGCAGCAGATTTTTATCCATATTGGGACATAGTTTATGAAGCAAAACGTTACGATTTTACTCAATAAGTATTGCTATTAGTTTTTTAATTATTCCATTCATGAAAACTTTAGCATTATAATAAAATATAGTTTTCAAATTTGGTCGATATTCTTAAAACTAGTAAACTCACTTTAATTAAATATAGTAATGTTCAATTAAATAGATACAATGTTTTGATAATTTATTGAAATTTTATGAACTAAGTATTGTATAACTAGATTAATTAAGAGCAAGACTTTTAGTGCAAAGGTAGAATGGTCAATTGTAAAAAAAATTTTATATATTAGTGTAAAATGGTAGTTTGCCATTATATAAAGAATAGGGAGTTTATGATATAATATAAAAATTAAGATAAAAAAAGGCAAGAATCAAAATGGTTCTTGCTTTTACTTATTTAGTAGATATTCAATAACTCTTATTGTAGCTTTTCCATCATTTAAACTACAGAAGTCATCATAAAACTGTTCATCAATTATGTAATTATTGTTAATAACTTTGTTTATTTCACTCATTAATTCATTTTGATTATAACAAAGTGGTATTGAATACTTATTTTTAAAATCATAATATATTGGTCTATTTTTCAAATAATCATCTAAATCAGGAACATAATAAATTGCTGGTTTTTTTGAACAATACCAATCATAGATAATTGAAGAATAATCAGTTATCAATAAATCAGACGCACACATTAATTCGATAGCATCATCAAATTTACTAACATTAATAACTTTATCTTTTAATTTGTTTAAGACATCATCACTAGCACTCATATAATGACTTCTAATTAAGAAGACAATATTATCATCTAAATCATTTATTAGTTTTTCAATATCAAGTTCTAATTTAAAATCAAATACATAATTTCCTAGTGGATTATTACCACGCCAAGTTGGCGCATATAAAATTACATATTTATCATCACTAATATTTAATTGTTTTCTAATTCTATCTTTATACTCTTTTTGCTTCTTTTTATCAAAGAAAATATCATTAGCTGGATAACCAAACTCTAAAACAGGACCATTGTATCTAAATGCAGATTTAAAATGTGGAGTAGAATATTTATTTGATGAAAGTAAAGCATTCCAATTTCTTGATTTTAAGTAAAATCCAGGTTTTTCTCTTCGATGAGTTTCAAGATTAGTACGATCATAATGTAATTTTTTTAATGGAGTACCATGCCATGTTTGTAAAAAGAATGTTTCTTTTCTAAAAAATGTATTAACAAAATTAGTATTATTAATTAAGTATTTTGCTTGAGCAAGAAGTTTATAATATTCTTTTGAACCTCTTTCAACAATAATTGGATTTCCTGGAATATTTTCTTTATTCCCATTATATGCCCAAACATAATCGAAATTTGGATATAATTCAAGCATTTTTTCATAAATATAACGAGGATTACCCGTATATTGTTTTCCAGCATTACTTTCAAAAAAGAACATTTTCTCATTAATTGGTAAATTTAAATATTTTTGATATTCTTTTCTTTGCCCAGTTTTTCTAATGCGAGCAAGTAATTCATAAAGTTTTGTTGCTTTACCAAATAAAAATTTTTCTATTTTTTTCTTATTCATATTAAATAATACTCCTTATCTAATTATCCTTATTTATTCAATTTTAGTTTATTTTAAAATTATATAAGGTGGTATTTAAAGTTTATTTATTTACTTAATAAATATTCAATTACTTTTGTTGTAGCATTACCATCATTTAAACTGCAAAAATCGTTGTAAAACTCTTCATCAATTTTGTATTCTCCATTAATTACTTTATTAATTTCATTAACCAATTCATTTTGACTAAGACATAAAGGAATACTATATTTGTTTTTGAAATCATAGTAGATTGGTCTATTCTCTAAATATTGATCAACATCTGGAACATAGTAAAGTGCCGGTTTTTTTGAACAATACCAATCATAAATTATTGAAGAATAATCAGTTATCAATAAATCAGATGCACACATTAACTCAATAGCATCGTCAAACTTACTAACATTGATGATACGACCTTTTAACTTGTTTAAAACTTCATCACTTGCACTCATGTGATGACTTCTAATTAAAAAGACAACATTTTCATCTAATTCATTTATTAATTTTTCAATGTCTAATTCTAACTTAAACTCAAAGATATGATTGCCTAAATGTTTGTCGCCACGCCAAGTTGGTGCATACAAAATTACATATTTATCATCACTAATATTTAATTGTTTTCTAATTCTATCCTTATACTCTTTTTGTTTCTTTTCATCAGAGAAAATATCATTGGCTGGATAACCAAACTCTAAAACTGGACCATCATATCTAAAGGCAGATTTAAAGTGAGGTGTAGAATATTTATTAGATGATAGTAAAGCATTCCATGTTCTTGACCTTAAATAAAAATTAGCTTTTTCTCTACGGTATGGCTCTACATTAGTACGATCGTAATGTAATTTTTTTAATGGAGTACCATGCCATGTTTGTAAATAAAAAGTTTCTTCTCTTAAAAATGAATTTAAAAAATTAGTATTATTAATTAAATATTTTGATTTAGCCATTAATTGATAATATTTTTTTGAACCTCTTTCAACAACAATTGGATTTCCTGGGATATTTTTTGGATCGCCATTATATGCCCAAACATAATCAAAATCTGGATATAATTCAAGCATTTTTTCATAAATATAACGAGGATTACCTGTATATTGTCTTCCTAAATTACTTTCAAAAAAGAACATTTTTTCATTAATAGGCTCTTTCATATTTTTGCGATATTCTTTTCTTTGTCCAATTTTTCTTGCACGTGCTACGATTTCATACTTTTCAGGACTTTCTTTATATAAGATTTGCTCAAGCATTTTTTTATCATATTTGCGATATTTAAATGATATAATTTTTTGTGTTAATTTTTTTATCATAGTTAATTTTCTCCTAATTTATTATATAATACTTAATTCTATCATATATACATAAATAGTTGAAATTTATTTTTGGTTTAATAATGTGTTAAAGTTTAGGCTAATGCTTGCTAAAGTGATGATAAATTGCTATAATATAACGTGATTTAGTATCTAAATAGATACAAGAAGTGGAGGTAAGAAAATGGTAAGTTTTTTAAGTGCCTTATTAATAGTAAATGCTGTAATTTTAATAATAGTGGTGATTATGCAACCACCAAAATCTGAAAATGCTG
This sequence comes from Bacilli bacterium PM5-9, assembly GCA_029893765.1. NCBI lineage: Bacteria > Bacillati > Bacillota > Bacilli > Bacilli bacterium PM5-9. The sequence goes on along the minus strand of JARXZD010000003.1, from coordinate 59,203 downwards.
CGGGAACAATGAGTGGTACTGGAGTTAATGTCTTTGCTCAAACAAAAGAGCGTGGTGCAGAATTAGTGTTCAAAAGAGCAACTATTGTTTTTGGTGCAACTTTTATGATTATACCAATTATAATTGCTTTATTGAAATAAACGATAAGGGCTTTTGCCCTTTTTTGTTTATAAGAAACTAAATTGTAGGTGATTAAAATGAAAAAGTTTTTAAAAAAATTAGCGAGAAAAAATTATTTCTTTAGAAAAATACAAGTGAAAAGAAGAGAGAATAGAAGAAAGAAATATTATAAAGATAATTATTTAAAGTTTTCAGTTGATGATAAACTTGTTTTAGTTGAGTCTTATCAAGGCCGTAATTTTTCATGTAGTCCTAGAGCAATCTATGAGTATATGATAAATGATGATAAATATGCTGATTATAAATTTATAATTCCGCTTAGAAAAGTAAATGATGAAATAAGAGAAAAATTTGAAAATGAACGAACTAAAGTAGTTAAATACCGAACAAAAGAATATTTTAATTTAATTGCACAAGCAAAATATTGGATTAGTAATTCAATATTTGAAACATCGGTTATTAAAAAAGATAATCAAAAATATCTTCAAACTTGGCATGGTACGCCATTAAAAAAATTAGCTTTTGATATTGATACTGCAGGTAATAATAAAATTAGAAGTAATGAGGAAGTAAGAAATATGTATGCAAGTGATGCTCAAAGGTATACAATGATGTGTTCTCCTTCACCATATTATACTAATCATATTAGTAGTGCTTTTAATCTTAAGAATTTACATACTAATAACATTATGTTTGAAACAGGTTATCCAAGAAATGATCGTTTGATTAATTATAAAGATAAAGAAGTTAAACAAATAAAAGAGAGACTTAATATTCCTAATGATAAAAAAGTTGTGGTTTATGCTCCAACTTGGCGTGATAACCAACATCAACTAGGTGTAGGATTTACTTTGGGATTAGAATTAGATTTTCAAAAATTATATGAAGAACTTAGTGATAAATATGTTTTCATTTTTAAATTACATCATTTTATTGCTAGTAAATTAGATTTGAGTGGATATGAAGATTTTATAATTGATTGTTCAAGAGAAAATGATATTAATGACTTACATCTAATCTCTGATGTGCTAATTACTGATTATTCTTCATTATTCTTTGATTATGCAAACTTAAAAAAACCAATTTTATTTTATATGTTTGACTATGATGAATATGCAAAAGAAACTAGAGGGTTCTATTTCGACTTTGATGAATTGCCTGGTCCAGTATTTAAAAAAGAGGATGAATTGATTAAGGCATTAAAAGATCTTGATGGAACATACAAACCATATTTAGATAAACTAGATGGTTTTAATGAAAAGTATAATCCACTAGAGGATGGTAAATCTAGTCAAAGGACGCTTGAAAAGTTCTTAGAAATATAGGGTGGTTAAATGATTAAAGATAAAATTTTAACATTCCTTGATGAAAGAAAACATGAAGTTTTTACTTATCAAGAAATAGCTCAATACCTAATGAGTATTGACAATGAGATAGACCTAAATGAAATATACAAAACTTTAGTTTTACTTGAAAATGATTATGAAATTGTTAGAAGTAAAAAAGATAAAGTTCAAAGTGCTAAGAATTTTGGTTTATTGTTTGGGGTATTGGAAATTAAGAAAAAAGGCTTTGGTTTTGTAAGAACCAAAGATTTTGATGTTTTTGTGAGTAAAGATAAACTTAATGGAGCAATAAACAAGGATAAAGTTTTTGTGAAATTAGATAAAAATAGTGATGGTATTAATAAAGAAGGAAGTATTTATCGTGTTATTGAACATGGTTATGATTTAATTGTTGGAAATGTTGTATTAAAAAAGGGAAAAACTTATGTTATTCCTGATGATAAATCATTGGATTTTTGGATTAAAATCAATGCAAAAAATACAATGAATGCTAGTGAGGGGCATAAAGTATTATGTTATATTAGTGAAATTGATAAGAAAAGTAATACTGTTTTTGGAAAAATAAAAACTATCATTGGGCATATTAACGATGTAGGTATTGATATTTTAGCAATTGTTTATAAGTATGGTTTTAACCCTGAATTTTCTAAGGGTGCTTTAAAAGAGGCTAAGTCTTATCATGAAGAAGATATTGTGGTTGAAAATAGACATGATCTTCGTGATAAGCTAACGATTACAATTGATGGTGCTGATGCTAAAGATTTAGATGATGCGATTGGATTAGAAATTAATGAACATGGGAATCGTGTTTTATATGTAAGTATTGCTGATGTTTCTTACTATGTTAAGGAAAAGTCTGAATTAGATAAAGAGGCGTATGCTAGATCGACATCTGTTTATTTAGTTGATCGTGTTGTTCCAATGTTGCCTCATCAACTTTCTAATGGTATTTGTTCATTACTTCCCGAAGTTGATCGTTTAACGCAAACGTGTAAAATGGAATTTGATAAGAATGGAAAAGTTATTAATTATGAAATCTTTGAATCAATTATCAATTCTAATTATCGTATGACATATGATGATGTTAATAGTATTTTAGATGGTGATGAAAGATTACAAAAAAAATATCATGAAATTAATGAATTGTTATTTGAAATGAAAGAGTTGTCTTTACTATTAAGGAAAAATAAGGAAAAAAGGGGAATGTTAGAATTTGATATTCCTGAACCTAAAATTATTGTTGATGGTAAAGGTAAAGTTATGGATATTATAATTAGAGATCGTGGTGAAGGTGAAAAAATAATTGAGGACTTTATGATAATCGCTAATGAAACAGTAGCAGCACATATCTATTGGCAAGATTTACCTTTTATTTATCGTGTTCATGATAAGCCTAATCCAGATAAAATAAATGCTTTTTTAGCTTATGCTAGTGCTTTTGATATTAAAATGAAGAAAAAAGAAGATAATCTAAATAGTAAAGATATTCAAAAATTATTAAAAGAAATAGAAAATAAAAATGATTCAATGTTTTTAGATAAGCTTTTATTAAGAAGTATGGCAAAGGCTGTTTATCAAAAAGATTGTATTGGTCACTTTGGTTTAGCGAGTAAATATTATACTCATTTTACTTCTCCGATTAGAAGATATCCTGATTTAATTGTACACAGGTTACTTAGAAAATACTTGTATAATAAAGAAGGATTAAATACAAAAGAATTAGGATATTTAGATGAAAAATTAGATAAAATTGGTGATCAGACTTCAAGGAAAGAAAGAGATGCGATTGAAGCTGAAAGAGAAGTTAATGATATGAAAATGGCTGAATACATGAAAAATCATGTTGGTGAAAGTTATATAGGATATATTTCTAGTATTACTAGCTTTGGTTTTTTTGTTGAATTACCTAATACAATTGAGGGGTTAGTTCATATTAGTACTTTAAATGATGATCACTATGCTTATGATAGTGAGTTTCACTTATTAAAGGGTGAAAGAACTAATAAAATGTATCGACTTGGAAGTGAAGTTGAAGTAATAGTTGATAAGGTTAGTGTTAAGGAAAGAAATATTGATTTTATTCTTAAAAATAGTAATGGAAGGAAGTAATGTATGGATTTATTATATTTATTAAAGATTGTTATTGTTGCGATTGTTGAAGGTATTACTGAGTTTTTACCTATTTCATCAACAGGACATATGATTATAGTTTCAGATTTATTAAAATTGGAATCAACACCTTTTTTAAAGTTGTTGTTAGTTGTAATTCAAGTTGGTGCGATTATGGCAGTTGTAGTATTATATCGTAAAAGGTTATTAAATACGCTTAAACCACAGAATTTAAAGCCTGGTGAAGTTGGATTTAATTTTTGGGCAAAGATTGCAATTGCTGTTGTTCCTGCTGGAATAATTGGTTTACTTTTTGATGATATAATTGAAGCAAAATTTATGAATAGTTTTACAGTATCACTTGCTTTAATTGTTGGGGCTATCTTAATGATTATTTGTGAAAATAAATTTAGAAAAAATGCTAAAACTGATGATATTGATAAAATAACTTATAAACAAGCCTTTATTGTTGGAGCGTTTCAAACATTAGCAATCTTATTCCCTGGATTTAGTCGTTCAGCCTCTTCAATTATTGGTGGTTGGATTATGGGGTTCTCTACAGTAGTTGCTGCTGAATTTTCATTTTTCTTAGCTATTCCAACAATGTTATTAGGTTCAGCATATAAATTGTTTAAATATGAAGCTGCTTTGAGTGTTCCAGAAATTGGTTATATAGTTATTGGTCTTATTATTTCATTTGTAGTAGCATATTTTGTTATTGAAAAGTTTATTGCTTATTTACAAAAGAAACCAATGAGAATATTTGCTGTGTATCGATTAATTGTTGGATTTATATTGTTATGTGGAATTGTAGTTAATTTTTTATAAATTCAAAAAATATATGAAATTGATTTTCATAGGTAATTTTAGTATAATAACTATTGATTAAATGTTTTTAGAAAAGGATGTGAACTCAATTATTAATTGAGATGATATGGATATAAAATATGCTTTAACTTTTGCTTTAGAAAGTAGAAAAATGAAAAATAGTGACTTTTTCTTAGGATCATTATGGGAAATAATGGTTCCATATACAAGATTTTTTGCTTATTTTTTTGCGATATATATAGGATTAAGAAAATCTGCGGATATTAATGGTACACCATATTTTCCATGGTTAGTTATTGGGTTAGTGCCATGGCTATTAATTAGTGGATTATTGAAAAGTGGTTCCAGAGCGATGAAATCAAATGCAAAATATATTAGTAATTCACCTATTTCTTCCAATACGTATGTTTTGTCGACTATTTTCGAGGGGTTTATAAATAATATTTTGCTTTTAGCAACTGTATTTGTTGTTTTATTTGCTTTCAAAATTCCAATTACATTAAATTATTTAAATGTAATATATTATTATGTTATTTTATTTTTCTTTATGTATGGGTTAAGTTTAATAACATCAATTTGGACTGTTTGGATAAGTGATATTGGAAAATTTATACAATCAATTACAACTTTATTATTTTGGTTAACGCCAATATTATATTCTGGAGAGCATATTCCAGCTGCTAATTTTAATCCATTTTATTATTTTATTAATGGATTTAGAAAATCATTACTATTTAATGAGGGGTTAACATCTGTTGACTTATCAATTCACATATACATATGGGGACTAACTATAGGATTGTTATTAATCGGTAATTATTTATATAAGAAAAATAGAAAAATTATACCTGATATTATTTAGATTGGAGCGATCATATTTATGCAAAGCAAAATTAATCTTAATGATATAAATACCGATGATAAAGACATAATAGATTTAATTAGTACTTTAAAATCAAGTCCGAAATTTGAAGTTCCTTTTTTAAGAAATGGAAGAATATATTTACATCCAGTTTTATATATGAGGTTAGACAAAAGAGAAAGAAGTAAACTTGATATTACTGATTATTGCGGATTTTATCCAATTATTACTGAAATTGTGGAAAAACAAGATGAATATATTTTAACTGGATTTACTTTTATTGAAAATTTATCATTTTTTAGTAAAGGTTCAATTAATTATAGTGGTGATAATGAATTAATTAAGAAAATAGAGATTATTGAAAAACCTGAATTTAAATATGATACTAATGGAATTTCTACGATGTATTATAGTGGAATAGAGATAACATTAAATAAAAAAAGTATTATTGAAAGTAAAATTGACCATATTTTTTTGAATATTGAATATGAAGGAATCAAAAAAAGAGGGTATTTATGTTCGTATAGAGATGGTGAATTAACTTTGTCTTTTAAACAATTATCGCTTGATTTATCTGGTAATATTCATAAAATTATTAAATTTAAAAATACTAATTTAAAAAGTTATGAGTCATTAAATTATTTAAAACTATATAAAGGTGTTCCAAATGTTTATATAATAGATAAAGTTAAGGCTTTTAATAATATTATATTTTCTAGAAAATATAAATTGAAAAATAAAGCTAAAAGAAAACCAGGTGCTATTTATAATTTTTTATCAGTTTTTTTTAATACATATAAAATTATATATATATCAATTAATGGAGAAGTAATTAGAGCTCCATATTCTTCTTTCCTTGATACATGTAATGGTAATGAAAAAAAGAATTTAAGAATGATAGGACAATATATTTACTATCAAATAAATAAAGATCAGAAATTTTTAAATAAAATTTGGAAAAAATTCATTGAAAGTGATTTATATAAAAAATATATTTTAAAAACAAAAAGCAATGTTATAATTGATCCTAAATCCGAAACTGATTACCAAAGGATAAAGGATATTGAAAAAATTGAAAAAAGATATAATTTACTTGAAAAAAGTATAAATTCCATTAAATTTTGGCAAATTGGAAGATTTTTTATTGTGAATCATATTTTACAGTTAGTTGCTGAACGTGCTGATATGTTTAAAGCAAAAAAAGATATTATTAAAGAAAATCCTATGTCAGTAGCTGAGTCAGCTTGGAAGTATATGGATTTTAAAAATAGTCCCTTATATAAAAGTAAAAACATTGATAATATGGTTTTTGATAATTTAAGAAAAATATTTGTGGATAATAAAAACATTGATGTGAATTCATATTATTTCATTGATGAAAAATTAGATGAAAATAAAACGATTGTTTGTGAGTATCCATTTTGGATTGATCACATTTCAGATAAAACAGATAACATGAGATATTTAGATGGATATCTTATATTTACAAATGCATTTTGTAGAATGGAGAAAGTTAAAGTTTTCTTAAGCAATAATGACAAAGAGTATTTAGAAGAATTATCAAAAGATATATTTAATGATATTGGTGTGGAGTATAATACAAAACGTCGTGCAAAGTATTGGATTAGACGTGCACTATTTGAAATGACTTATTATTTTTGTTTATTTAACGAGATTTCTCCAAATAATGTATATATAGTTGGCCCATATAAACAATGGATATACGAATGTGCTAAATTTTTTGGAATCAATACAATTGAATTTCAATATGCAGCAATTGAAACTGGCCATTTAGGTTATTCATTTAATAAAAGCAAAGAATTAAAGCCAGATAAAATGGTTATTTGGTCAGATTTTTGGAAAAAAGAATTAGATAGATACAATACATTTGAATATATTGAATATCCAAATAAATTCTTTTATGAAAATTTAAAAATTGAAAGCAATAAAGAACCTGATTTTGATGTGGCGTTTTTATCACAAAATGCAATTGGAATAGATATATTAAAAATAGCATATAACTTTGCAAAAAATAATCCGAGTATAAAAGTATTATATCGTTGGCATCCGCATGAGAATGAAAGTATTTATAGTATATTTAAAGAATGTGAAAATCTGGATAATATGTTTTTTGTTTCACTAAAAGAAGAGTCAATATATGATACAATAAAAAATGCTAAAGTGTTAGTTGGAGTGTATTCAACATCTGTTATTGAAGGATATGCTGTTGGAAAACAAGTTATCTTATTAAATCTTGAAGGAATAGAATACATGCGCTTTTTTACCGAACAATTTGATACTCCAATCGTCGATGATGAGGTAGAACTTTTAGATGCATATAATAATGTTAAAGATAAAGATAATAAATTGGATAAAACAATTTTTTAAATAAAGGTGGGGTTAAATGGAACCAATAATTGAATTGAAAAATATTAATAAAAGATATTATTTGAACTATAGTAAAAGACATCGCTTTATGGCAATGTTAAATGGCGGTAAGTCTGCTAATTACAAGTTAGCATTAGATAATATTGATTTAAAAATTTATCCTGGAGATGTAGTAGGAGTTATAGGTAAGAATGGTAGTGGTAAATCGACATTACTTAAAATTCTAACTGGAGTTACTTTTCCAACTAGTGGTGAAATGAGAATTGATGGCTCAGTAGCTATGCTTGCTGTTAAATCTTTTCTTGTTAATGAAATGACAGGTAGAGAAAATATTTATTTAAAATTAAAGTTACTCGGAATGAAAAAAGAAGAAATTGAAAATATTGAGCAAGAAATAATTGATTTTTCTGAAGTTGGAGAATATATTGATATACCTGTAAAGCAATATTCTAGCGGAATGAAATCTAAATTAGGTTTTTCAATTTCGATTAATATCAACCCTGATATTTTAATAATTGATGAAGCACTAGCAGTTGGTGATTCGGCATTTAAAAGAAAATGTTTAGAAAAAATTAGAGAATTTAAAGAAAGAAATAAGACTATAATTTATGTTAGTCATAGTTCTGATAGTATACTTTCTTTTTGTAATAGAGCTATACTTTTAGATGAAGGTGTTAAAATTAAAGATGGAACAACTGATGAAATTGCCAATTATTATAATTCAGTTGTTGATAAGATTGAAAAAGATAAGGCACTTACATTATTAAAATATACTTTTGATAATGAAAGCAGAGAATATTTGAAAAATGAACCAATTAATACTTATTTGAAATATTCTGCTTCAGATTTTGAAGAAGAGTTATTTTTAAATGTCATAATTAGAGACTTAGAGGCAATGGTAGTTGATATATTTACTTTGGATGATTTTACATTTAATAAAAATATTGAGGATAGTATTAATTTTGATATTAATAGATGTGAGCTTAAACCAGGACAATACACTGTCTCGATTCAAGCAATTGATTCAAGTGGTGGGTTTAGATTACCTATAGTTAAAAATAGAAAATTTAAAATAAAGGAGTAGTTAATATGAATAAATATATAACAATTGGTGATAGAAAAATTGGATTGGATTTTCCTCCTTTAGTAATTGCTGAAATTGGAATTAATCACAATGGTTCATTGAAAGTAGCAAAAGAAATGGTCGATGCTGCTTATCGTGCAGGTGCAGAAGTTGTTAAACATCAAACGCATGTTGTTGAAGATGAAATGAGTGGTGAAGCAAAAAATGTTATTCCTGGAAATGCAGATGAGTCAATTTACAATATAATGGCAAATGCTGCATTAAATGAAGAAGATGAAATGGAATTAAAAAGATATGTTGAAGAAAAAGGACTTATTTTTTTAAGTACACCATTTTCTAGAGCAGCAGCAGATAGATTAGAAAGAATGGGTGTTACATCATATAAAATTGGATCAGGTGAATGTAATAATTATCCTTTAATTAGACATATTGCTAGATTTGGAAAACCAATGATTGTTTCAACGGGAATGAATGATATTAAAAGTGTAGAAAAAACAGTGGCAATTTTAGAAGAATATAATGTTGAATATGCATTATTACATACTACAAATTTATATCCAACTCCATTTGAGTTAGTTCGTTTAGGTGCAATGGTTGAATTACAGGAAGCTTTTCCAAATGCTATTATTGGTTTAAGCGATCATACAATAAATAATAATGCATGTTTAGCAGCTACTGCTCTTGGAGCATCAATTTTAGAAAGACATTTTACTGATTCAATGGATCGAGAAGGACCTGATATTGTTTGCTCGATGGATGGGAATGAAATGTCAAAATTGATTGAAGGCTCAAAAGAGATTTCGAGGATGCGTGGCGGGAAAAAAGAGGCAGTTCAAGAAGAACAAGTAACAATTGATTTTGCATTTGCGACTGTTGTTACAATAAAAGATATAAAAGCAGGTGAAGAATTAACTGAAGAAAATATTTGGGTTAAAAGACCAGGGACTGGTGAAATAAAAGCTGAGCATTATGATGAGTTATTAGGTAAAATTGCAAATAAAGATTTAAAGAAAGATATTCATTTAGAATGGAGTATGTTTGATGGAAAATAAAAAAATTTTATTTGTTACAGGAACAAGAGCTGATTATGGAAAATTGAAAAGTTTGATGAAAGCTGTAGAACAATTAGATAATTTTGATTTGCATATTTTAGTTACAGGTATGCATTTGTTAGAAGATTATGGTTATACTGTAAATGAAATAAAAAAAGATAATTATAAAAATATTCATCAAAAGTCTAACTATGCAGATGACAATAAAATGGATTTGCAATTAGCAAAAACAATAACAATTATTTCAGAGTTCGTTGAAAATAATAGACCTGATTTAATTGTTGTTCATGGTGATAGATTAGAAGCATTAGCTGGAGCATTGACAGGTGCAATCAATAATATAAGAGTAGCTCACATTGAGGGCGGAGAAATAAGTGGAACTATAGATGAATCATTTAGACATGCTATTACGAAAATGTCGCATATTCATTTAGTAGCAAATGAAGAGTCAAAAAACAGAATAATTCAATTAGGTGAATCAGAAGATAGTATTTTTGTTATAGGATCACCAGATATAGATATTATGCTTTCAAAAAATATTCCAACATTTCAACAGTTTAAAGAAAAATATGATGTCCCTTTTGAAGATTATGCTATTAGTATGTACCATCCTGTAGTTAGTGAAGTTACATTACTAAGTGATAATATTAAAGAATATGTTGATGCTTTAATTGAATCTAATAGAAATTACATTGTAGTTTATCCAAATAATGATACTGGTTCAAAAATAATTATTAAAGAATTAGAGCGATTAAAAAATAATAAAAGATTTAGAATATTTCCTTCAATAAGATTTGAATATTTTATTACATGTTTGAAAAATTGTCATTATATTGTTGGTAATTCTAGTGCTGGTATAAGAGAAGCAGGTGTTTTTAATAAAGTTGCAATAGATATTGGTAGCAGACAAAGTGGAAGATATAATATTGATAATCAAAAAAATATAATTCATGTAGCAGAAAATAAGACTGAAATATTATCAGCAATAGAAAAAGTTGATAATATTGATATAAATAATGAAATGGTTTTTGGTGATGGGGATAGTACAAAGAAGTTTATAGAAATATTAAAAAGTGGTAAAATATTTGAAATTGATATACAAAAAAGGTTTGTAGACATTGAGTAATTATAATTTTATTGCAGTAATACCTGCTAGAAAAGGTAGCAAAAGATTAAAAAACAAAAATATTTTATTATTAAATTCACAACCACTAATTAGTTACACGATTGCTTCTGCAAAAAAATCAAAATATATTTCTGATATAATTGTATCAACTGATTCAATAGAGATATTAAATATTGCTAAAGAATATGGAATAAATGAGAACAGCTTAAGAGATGAAAAATATGCTAGTTCAACGTCAAAAACAATAGATACAATATTATATGAAATTGATAAAAGAGGCCTTAAAAATAAAAAAAATGTTATTGTTCTATTACAACCAACATCACCATTTAGAACAGAAAAAGATATAGATAATGCAATAGAGACATTTTTAGAAAAAAAATCATCTGTGGTTAGTGTTGTAAAAGTCGATCAGCACCCAAATTTCATGAGAAAAGTTGACGAGACCGGAAAACTAAATTTTTTCATGGATAATATTGAAGACCATGCAAGAACACAGGACTTAGAAGAAGTATATGTGTGCAATGGAGCAATATATATAAATGAAGTTGATTTATTAACAGATAGTACAGATTTTAATAAAAATGATTATGCATACATAATGGATGCACCTTCATCTATTGATATAGATAATTATAGTGATTTTCAGTTCGCGGAATTTATGTTGATGCAAAAAAACAATTTAGAAACAGAGGATGTTTAATGAAGATATCAAGTTTAGATGGAATTAGAGGATTAGCAGTCATAGCAGTTTTTTTAGGTCATGCTTTATATACTAAAAATAATTTTCCAATAAGTTTTGCACAAGCAGGAGTATATTACTTTTTTATTTTGTCAGGCTTTTTAATTATGATGACTTTTAGTAAAAAAGGTGAAAATGGACAACAATTAACGCAAAATGATTACTATAATTATTTTATAAAAAGGTTTTTTAGAATATATCCTGCATATTTTATTACAGTGGTAATCACATATTTATATAGAATTTTTGTGATGCATAATTCATGGGCGACACCAAAAGTATTAATTTCAAATCTTTTGATGTTACAAGGTAAAAGTGAAACACCATTTCCGTTTTTAATGGCATCACAATTGTGGACATTAGTTATTGAAGTTCAATTTTATTTATTATTACCATTACTTGCAATTTTTATTTATGCACAAAAAACATTAAAAAAGAGAGTAATTATTGTAGTAGCAATTGGAGTTTTTAGTTGTGGTTTGCGAGTAATGTTTCCCTATTATGGATTTATTAATGCATTAATATATTTTGATTTATTTTGTGCGGGAATGTTATTGTCAATGGTTTTCAATTCACAAAAGCTTCAAATTGCATTAAGAAAAAAAGAAACAATATTGGCTGTTCTTGCAATTTTTGCATTACCTGTAGCTATTTTATCTGATTATTATATTGCAGTTGGAATAGATAGTTTTTTTGGATTTAGAAAAGAAGCTTTATCAAGAGAAATAATTGCAATGCCATTGGCAGCTATTACAGGATTTTCAATATTTTATTACTGTATTTTTAAAAATGGTATAATTAATAAACTTTTTTCTAATAAAATCTTAATGTTTTATGGTAATATAGGTTATAGTTTTTACTTAATTCATAATTTGATTTTAATAATAATTCCATCAGAAAGTGCAATTGGTACAATAGCAGCTTTTTGTGTGACAACCGTAGTATCTTGGTTATCATACAAATATATAGAACAAAATTTTATAAAATTAGGCAAAAAAATTTTAATTAAAGAATAAATATTATTGAGAGGTCTCAATATATATAAAAAATTCATAAATTAAATTTAAATTGTATGATATAATATCTAATGCGAGGTGGAAAAATGAAAAAGAAGATATCGTTTTTAATATCAATATTAGTCATTTTTGTTGCTGCAAATGTTGAAGCAGAAATTGACTTTGCAAAAAATTATGATTATTATGAAAAAATTTGTTCTAAAAGATCAAGTTATGAAATAAACAAACAAGCATGTCTTGAGTTTGAGGAATATAAAAAGAAAACAAATTCTGAAACAACTAAAATGGAAGATTCTCTAACAGATTCAAAAATGAATGCTGATAAGCTTTCAAAATTAATCCAACAAAATGATAAAATTGTTGCGAAAAAAGAAAAGTTAATTAAAGAGAATAAAAGAAAAATGGCTGAAAGTAAAAGAAAAATGGCTTTATTAGATAAAGATGTTTTAGACCGTTTAAGCACAATGCAATATTTTTCTGATGAAAATCAGATAATAGATATTATTATGGGATCAACAAATTTAGAAAATTTAATGACAAGAATTGATGGAATATCTCAAATTAATAAAGCAAATATTGAGGCTATTTATGATTTAGATAAAACAGAAAAAGAATTAGAAGATAACCAGAAGAATTTAGAAGAAGATATCAAAAAATTAAATAAAACAAAAAAGAAACAAAAACAACTTCTTAGAGAGTTTAGAAGAAAAGAAGCTGATTTATATTCTAAAATGAGCAGTGGTGGTTCATCTGGTGCTGTATATAATGATAGCATAGAAAAAATTGATTTATCTAAATTGAAAGATAATTCAAAGTGGGGTAGACCAATTAAAAAAGGTGTTGTTACTGCAAGAACATGGTATTATTCAGGTGGCGGATGGCATCCAGGTATAGATGTCTCAAATAAAGTTGGTACACCAATAACTGCTCCAGCTAAAGGTGCTCTTTTAGCAACTGCTAATTCAGGTGGCGGATATGGTAAACATATTGTTATAGTTACTAAAAAAGGTGATTATGTTTATACATTAATATTTGCGCATCTTAGTGATTTTGCAGGTGTCAATGGCTTTAATAAAGGAGATGCAATAGCATACTTAGGTAATACTGGCGCTTCAACAGGACCACATGTTCATGTTGAGGTATTAAGACATAATACTGCTGATGTTAGTACGGTAGTTAATCAGTATAAAAAACAAAAGGATTACTGGTTTGGTTTAGGATATAGTTCTAAAGGAGATTGTAATAAAGTTTGTCGTTTAGAACCAACATCAGTATTTAATCTTAAAATGGGACAATCATATTAGTCATTACTTGGTAATGACTTTTTTTAAAGGAGATAAATATGTATAGTACAGATGATTATGATTTTGAATTAGATGATTCATTAATTGCACAAACGCCATTAGAAAAAAGAGATACATCAAAACTACTAGTTTTAAATAGAAAAGATAAATCAATAAAACATAAATACTTCACTGATATTATAGAATATTTAAATGAAGGAGATGTTTTAGTATTAAATAATAGTAGGGTTTTACCAGCAAGACTTTTTGGAATAAAAAAGGATACGCAGGCAAATGTTGAAGTGCTAATGTTAAAAGAAGTTAATGATAATATTTGGCAATGTTTATGTAAACCAGCAAAAAGAATAAAAGAAGGAACAATTGTATCTTTTGGTGATGGAAAATTGGAAATGGAATGTGTTAGGACACTTGATGAAGGTATAAGAGAATTCAAGTTGATTTATAATGGAGTATTATTAGAAAGACTAGAAGAATTAGGAACAATGCCTTTGCCACCATATATTAAAGAAAAATTAGATAATCAAGAAAGATACCAAACAGTCTACTCGAAAAATAGTGGTAGCGCAGCTGCACCAACAGCAGGATTACACTTTACAATTGAATTATTAGAACAAATAGAAGCTAAAGGTATTAAAATTGCCTATGTTACACTTCACGTTGGACTAGGAACATTTAGACCAGTAAGTGTTACTAATATTAAAGAACATCAGATGCATAGTGAGTTCTATTCAATTGATATTAATGATGTTAAAATAATTAATGAAGCAAAGGAAAAAGGAAATAAAGTAATTAGTGTTGGAACAACGACTACAAGAACATTAGAAACGATAATGAATAAACATGGAAAACTAATAGAATGTTATGGTAATACTGATATTTTTATTTATCCAGGTTATGAGTTTAAAATAGTAGATGTTCAAATTACCAATTTTCATCTTCCAAAATCAACATTGATGATGTTAGTTAGCGCCTTTGCAACTAAAGATTTAATTATGAGTGCATATAATGAAGCAATAAAAGAAAGATATCGTTTCTTTTCATTTGGTGATAGTATGATTATTTTATAAAAGAGGTGTATTTGTTTGTTAAGAACAATTAATGATTATGTTACAAATACAATAGTAATTGAAAAATCACGATTTATTTGTGAGCTTTTTGTGATTGAATCAGAACAACAAGCTAAAAACATTTTAAATGAAGTAAGAGCTAAACATCCTAAGGCAGTTCATCATTGTTATGCATATGTTTTAAAAAATGAATATCAAAATATTGAGAATCAATCAGATGATGGTGAACCATCAAAAACAGCAGGATTGCCAATGTTAGAAATATTAAGGTATGAGAAATTGGTTAATGTACTGGCTGTAGTTACAAGGTATTTTGGTGGGACATTATTGGGTACAGGAGGATTAATTAGAGCATATTCAGGTTCTGTTAAGCAAGCTGTTGATTTAGCTAGTATTAAAGAAGCGGAATTAATGTATGGTTATTTAATTAAAATAGATTATCATTTTTATGATAAAATTGCCTATGATTTAAAGAAAATGAATGCAATTATAAAAGAAACAAATTTTAATGATAAAGTAGAAATTATGTTTTATATTAAAGATAAAAGGGTTATTGAATATTTAAAAAATAGTACTAACAATTCATTAGAATTTAAAGAATTAGATAGTACATACCTCTAAAAATATGATATAATAATAAACAAGTCGAGGTGAAGTTGTATGAAATTAAATATTGGTGTTGTCTTTGGTGGTGCTACTGTTGAACATGAAATTAGTATCATTAGCGCTAATCAAGTGATTAATGTTTTAGATAGTGATAAATATAATATTATTCCAATTTATATAAGTAAAGATCAAGATTTTTATTTTTCAAATTCTTATTTTGATATTGATATTTTTAAAGATTTAAATAAAGCTTGTGAAGCAGGAACAAAAGTAGTTTTCAAAAAAGAACAAAGCAGAGTAGAAATGCATTATTTTAAAAATAAATTATTTTCATCTAAAATGAAAGAAATTGATATCTTTTTCCCAGTTTTACATGGTACAAATGGAGAAGATGGAACATTCCAAGGTATGATGGAAATGCTGGACGCAACTTTTGTAGGTTGTGATACAAAAGCTGCAGTTAACGGTCAAGATAAAGTATTCATGAAAAGTATTCTTAAAAATAATGGTGTTGATGTTGTTGAGTATGAATGGTTTTATAATTCGGATTACTATGAAAATGAAGATGAAATTATTAATAACTTAATAAACAAATTACATTTCCCAATGATTATTAAACCTGCAAATTTAGGTAGTAGCATTGGAATTAGTAAAGCTAATGATATTGAAAGTCTTAAAGAAGCCATTGAGTTTGCATTTAAATATGAAAACAAAGTATTAGTAGAAAAAGTAATAGATAATCTTTGTGAAGTGAACTGTGCTGTTTTAGGAGATTATAGTAAACAAAAAACAAGTGCAATTGAAGAAGTGTTTCAGTCTGAAGATTTCTTATCTTATGAAGATAAATATCAATCTCAAGGAAGTAAAAATCAATCTCAAGGTATGGCATCAACAAAACGCATAATGCCAGCAAATATTGAAAAGAGTATTGAGGAGCGTGTTAGAGAATTAGCTATCAAGGGATTTAAAGCTTTGAATTTATCAGGTAATACTAGAATAGATTTTTTAATTGATAACAATACTAAACAAGTATACTTAAATGAAACTAATACAATTCCAGGATCACTTGCATTTTATTTGTGGGAAGAAGCTGGTGTTCCGTTTGAACAGTTGTGTGAAGAATTAATTAAGTTAGCAATTAAAAGAAAACGAGAAACTAGTCAATATGTAACAACTTTTGAAACTAATGTTTTAGAAAACTTTAGTGGTTCAAAAGGTGCAAAAGGAAAATTATAAAAAATTGAAAGGAGATATAAGATATAATTTAATATCCTATTATATAATTTATGAGAAATAATAAAAGAATTGAAATTTTTGATATTATAAAGGGAATAAGTGCAATTTTTATAATAATAACTCATTTTGTATTTACTCGTGAACAAAGATTGCAACATTTGTTCCCTTTTTATATTGATACTGCTGTTCCTTTTTATATGATGATTACAGGTTATTTTTTCTATGATACTTTTGAAAAAGTAAAATCATATAAAATAAGAGATTTTTATAAAAAACTAAATTTAAATAAGAGAATAGGCAGGTTACTATTTCCTTATTTATTTATAATAATTATCGAAATAATAATATTTATCTATATAGATAGGCAATTTGAGGTTATAAATATTATAAATAAAGGAGGTTGGGGTCCGGGATCGTACTATACATTTGTTTCTATTCAAATAGTTTTTATGGCACCCATTATTTATTTTCTTTTTAAGAAAAATAGTAAAATAACTTTTGCTGCAATAATAGTGTTAGATATTATTTATAATATATATATAGCTCCATTATCTAGCGATGCTTATCGCATGTTGTCATTAAGGTACATTATTTTTATTTTATTGGGAATTAGACTTAATCGAAGTATAAAAAATAATGAAAATATAAAAATATCATTAATATTTATTTTAATTGGTTTTATTTTTATTTTAGGATATAATTATTTAGGGTATACACCAAAGATATATTTTAATTGGTCAAATGCTTCTTCCTTTCCTGTGGCATTATATGCATACGGAATAGTATTTATATTATATAAAGGATATATTAGATTTGAAAAAAAATTTAACAATTTTTTCTTTAACTTTTTTTCATTATTAGGAAAAGCATCTTATCATATTTTTCTATTTCAAATGTTGTTTTATGGTCCACTAACAGATATCAAATATAATGTGGATGGCCTTATAAAAAAATTCAATTTTTATCCGTCACTTATTATTTGCATTATTATTTGCTTGATTGGTGGATTACTATTTTATTATTTTGAACAATGGATAAGGAAAAAAATTAATAAAAAGTAATGTTAAGGTGAAAAAATGTGAGAAAGATTGTGTTAGTAAAATGTCATTTACTTGACTGAAATATAAAAATATAATAAAATGAGATTGTATAAAAATCCTTACACACCGACTTGAACGGGACATATTCAAGGTTTTTAAGGTCATACATGAAACATACCGATTTAAGCGGGACATACTTATTATTTACTTAGTTAGTGATAACTTTCATGTATGTAAAGCTCCACGGGAGCTTTTTTTAGTGGTCTTTATTATATAATTTTATTTTTAGAATATAATATCGTTTATTAAATATAAAATAATTAGCTATAAATACATTATTTAGTGTATATATTTATTTTGATTAGCTTATCAACATTACTATCTTGTTTACCATATAGCACATCATAAATAAAAGCGCTTACATTTTCTGTGTCTTTTTTTATTAAATAGTGGAAAGCTAGCGTTTTTTTTGTTAAAATAAAAGAGTATGTAAAAGATTACACAATTACCGTGTAATGAATAATTAAAATTTCAGGAGGATATAATAAAATGGCGATTAAAGTAGCAATTAATGGTTTTGGGAGAATAGGACGTTTAGCATTCAGAAAGATGTTTGATGATAACGATTTTGATATTGTTGCAATCAATGATTTAACTGATGCAAAAACATTAGCACACCTATTAAAATATGATTCAGCACAAGGAAGATACAAAGCAGACAGTATTAGTGCTAAAGAAGATACAATTATTGTTGATGGAAAAGAATTAAAAATTTATGCACAAAGAGATCCAAAAGATTTACCTTGGAAAGAATTAGGTGTTGATGTTGTTTTAGAATGTACAGGATTCTTTACAAGTGCAGAAAAAGCACAAGCACATATTGATGCAGGTGCAAGAAAAGTTGTGATTTCAGCTCCAGCAACAGGTGATTTAAAAACTGTAGTATATAATGTAAATCACGATATCTTAGATGGAAGTGAAACAATTATTTCAGGTGCAAGTTGCACAACTAACTGTTTAGCACCAATGGCACAAGTTTTAGATAACGTTTTTGGAATTGATAAAGGATTTATGACAACAATTCATGCTTATACAAATGATCAAAACACATTAGATGCTCCACATGCAAAAGGAGATTTAAGAAGAGCAAGAGCTGCAGCAGCAAACATTGTTCCAAATTCAACAGGAGCAGCTAAAGCAATTGGATTAGTTTTACCAAACTTAGTAGGTAAATTAGATGGTTCAGCACAACGTGTTCCAGTTATTACAGGTTCATTAACTGAATTAGTTGTAGTAGTTAATAAGAAAACAAATGTTGATGAAGTAAATGCAGCAATGAAAGCAGCAGCAAACGAATCATTTGGATATACTGAAGAATTATTAGTATCTTCTGATATTATTGGTATGGACTATGGATCATTATTTGATGCTACACAAACAAAAGTTGTTGATTTAGATGGTAAGTCAATGATTAAAGCTGTTTCTTGGTATGATAATGAGATGTCTTATACTTCGCAAATGGTTAGAACAATAAAATATTTTGGAACGAAATTTTAATTATGAAAAAGACAATAAGAGATATTAACTTTAATGGTAAAAAAGTTTTGGTTCGTTGTGATTTCAATGTACCAATTAAAGACAATGAAATAAGTGATGATAATCGAATTGTCCAAGCTTTACCAACAATAAATTATTTAATAGAACATAATGCTAAAGTAGTATTATGTTCTCATTTAGGTAAAATCAAAAGTGAAGAAGATAAAAAGACAAAAAGTTTAAAAATAGTAGCTAAAAGATTAAGTGAATTATTAAATAAAGAAGTTAAGTTTGTACCAGAAACAAGAGGTAAAGAATTAGAGAATGAAATTCAACAATTAAATAATGGAGATGTGTTATTGTTTGAAAATACACGATTTGAAGCTGGGGAAACAAAAAATGATGATGAATTAGCAAGGTATTGGGCTAATTTAGTAGATTTGTTTGTTAGTGATGCTTTTGGAACAGTACATCGTGCTCATGCATCTACTGCTGGTGTTGCTAAATACGTTGAAGATAGCGCAGTTGGCTTTTTAATTGAAAAAGAATTAGATTTTATTGGTGGAGCATTAGCTAATCCAAAAAGACCACTTGTTGCAATACTTGGTGGAGCAAAAGTAAGTGATAAAATAAATGTAATTGATAATTTATTAAAAATAGCTGATAAAGTAATTATTGGTGGAGGAATGTCATATACTTTTATTAAGGCTATGGGATATGAAACTGGAAATAGTTTAGTTGAAGAAGATAAAATAGAGCTTGCTAAATCATACCTTGAAAAAGGAAAAGAGAAATTAATTCTTCCTATTGATTCAGTATGTGCATCAGAATTTAGTAATGATGCAATAATTAAAGTATGTGAAAATGAAGAAATTGAAAAAGATATGATGGGACTAGATATTGGACCAAAAACTATTGAATTATATAAAGATGTTTTAAAAGATGCTAAAACAGTTATTTGGAATGGTCCAATGGGTGTTTTTGAAATGAGTAACTTTGCTCAAGGAACAATTGAAATATGTAAAACATTAGCAAGTTTAGATGCAACAACAATTATTGGTGGTGGTGATAGTGCTGCAGCAGCAATTAGTTTAGGTTTTGCAGATAAATTTAGCCATATTTCAACTGGTGGAGGAGCATCACTAGAGTTTATGGAAGGTAAAAAATTACCTGGAATAGAAGCAATCGCAAACAAAGAGGTGTAATAATGAGAAAACCGATAATTATAGGAAATTGGAAAATGAACATGAGTATTAATGGTGGTGTTGATTTTCTTAAAGAATTAGAAAAAGTAAATGCTGATATTGAAGTAGGAATTGCTTGTCAAAGTATTTCATTAATTGATATGAAAAAACATAGTGATTATGTTTTAATAGGAGCTCAAAATGTTAATGATAATCTTAGTGGTGCCTATACAGGAGAGTTAAGTGCAGAATTACTTGAAGAAGCTAAAATTGATTTTTGCATAATAGGTCATTCTGAAAGAAGACAGTATTATAATGAAAGTGATGAAGCAGTTAATAAAAAAGCTAAGTTATTACTTGATAAAAATATTATGCCAGTAATTTGTGTTGGTGAAACATTAGAACAATATGAAAAAAATCAAACAAGAGAAGTAATTGAAAAACAAATTTCTATTGCAGCTAAAGATTTAGATATTACAAAATGCGTAATTGCTTATGAACCAGTTTGGGCAATTGGAACTGGTAAGTCAGCGACTTCTCAAATAGCTCAAGATGTTTGTAAACTTATTAGAACGCAAATTTCTAGTATGTATAGTGAAAAAGAAGCTAATGAAGTAAGAATTCAATATGGTGGAAGTGTTAATCCAGAAAATATTAAAGAATTAATGAGTTGTTTGGATATTGATGGTGCTTTAGTAGGTGGAGCAAGTTTAAAGATTGATTCATTTGAAAAATTAATTACATATTAAGGAGCAATATAATGAAAAAACCAATAGTATTATGTATCCTTGATGGCATTGGAAATGGAATAGAGAGTGATAATAATGCTTGTTTTGTTGCTAAAACACCAACCTTAGATTACCTAAAAGCCACGTATCCTCATTCTGAATTAAAAACTGGTGGTATGGCAGTAGGTTTACCTGATGGACAAATGGGTAATAGTGAAGTTGGTCATCTAAATATGGGTGCTGGTAGAGTAGTATATCAATCATTAACTTTAATCAATAAAGCTATTGAAGATAAAAGTTTTTATCAAAACAAAGCATTTTTAAAAGCAATTAATAACGCAAAAGAAAACAATAAAAGTTTACATTTAATGGGCTTGTTGTCTGATGGTGGAGTTCACTCACATATTGATCATTTAAAAGCTTTACTTTCTTTAGCAAAAGAAAACAATTTAACCAATGTTTATGTTCACGCCTTTTTAGATGGTCGTGATACGTTAAGAGATACTGGAAAGCTTTTCGTCAAAGAGATTCTTGATTATATGAGTGAAATAAATTGTGGTAAACTAGCAAGTATTTCAGGAAGATATTATGCAATGGATAGGGACTGTCGTTTTGAAAGAAATTATAAAACTTATCAATCATTAGTTTTAAATGAAGGATTATCATTTGATAATGCTCTTGATTATATTCAAAAATCGTACGATGATGATGTATATGATGAATTTATTTTACCTGCATATAATAGTGAAGTTAATGCTTCAATCAAAAATGAAGACTCTGTTATATTTTTTAATTTTAGACCTGATCGAGCTATTCAATTAGCTAGTATTTTAACAAATCCAAATTATCAAAAAGTTTTTGAAAAACAACCAAAAGATTTGTGTTTTGTTTCAATGATGAAATATGATAAGTCTGTTTTAGGATTAATTGCCTTTGAACACCCTGAATTAAAAAATGTTTTAGGTGTTTATTTAGCTGATAATGATTTTAAACAATTAAGAATTGCTGAAACAGAAAAGTATGCTCATGTTACATTTTTCTTTGATGGTCAAGTAAAATATGATGGTATTAATAATCCTGAACTAAAGGGCTGTAAAAGAATTTTGATAGATAGTCCTAAAGTTGCTACATACGATTTAAAGCCAGAAATGAGTGCTTATGAAATAAATAAAGCTTTATTAGAAGAATTAGATAAAAATTATTTAGATGTTGTTGTTTTAAATTTTGCTAATGGGGATATGGTTGGTCATACTGGTAATATTGCTGCTGCAATTAAAGCTGTTGAAACAGTTGATAGTTGTTTAAGTGAGATATATCAAAAGGTTAGTGATTTAGGTGGTGTGCTATTGATTACTGCTGATCATGGAAACTGTGAAGAAATGTTGGATGAAGATAATAATATTTTAACGGCACATTCTTTAAATGATGTTTCGTTTATAATGACAAAAAATAATGTTGAATTAAATGATGGCAAATTATGTGATATAGCACCAACAATATTAGATTTGCTAGAAATAAAAAAACCAGTAGAAATGACTGGTAAATCGTTAATAAAATAAGTTAAAAACTAAAAAATAAGGAGAGAAAATAATATGTCAGTAATAGTTGATGTGTATGCAAGAGAAGTATTAGATTCACGTGGTAATCCAACTGTTGAAGTTGAAGTAGAAATTGAAAGCGGTGAAGTTGGTAGAGCAATCGTACCAAGCGGCGCTTCTACTGGTGAATACGAAGCAGTTGAATTAAGAGATGGTGATAAAAATCGCTATCTAGGAAAAGGTGTTTTAAAAGCTGTGGATAATGTAAATGAAATCATTGCTCAGGAAATAATTGGTTATGATTGTCGTAATCAAGTTGAAATTGATAACTTAATGATTGCATTAGATGGAACACCAAATAAAGCAAAATTAGGAGCAAATGCAATATTAGGAGTAAGTATGGCAGTTGCTTGTGTAGCAGCACGATATAGTGGATTAGCATTATATGAATATCTTGGTGGTTTTAATGCAAAAGAATTACCAGTACCAATGATGAATATTTTAAATGGAGGATCACATGCTGATAATAATGTAGACTTTCAAGAATTTATGATTTTACCAGTTGGAGCACCAACATTTAAAGAAGCATTACGTTATGGAGCAGAAGTATTTCACTCATTAAAAAGTGTTTTACATAGTAAAGGTTATAATACAGCAGTTGGTGATGAAGGTGGATTTGCACCAAATTTAGCAAGCAATGAAGAAGCTATTCAAGTTATTATTGAAGCAATTGAAAAAGCTGGATATAAAGCAGGAGAAGATATTTTACTAGGAATGGATGTTGCTAGTAGTGAGTTTTATAATAAAGAAACAAAAAAATATGTTTTAGCTGGCGAAGGAAATAAAGAGTTAGATGCAAAAGAATTAGTTGATTTCTATGAAGAGTTAGTAAAAAAATATCCAATTATTTCAATTGAAGATGGTTTAGATGAAAATGATTGGGATGGATGGAAAATACTTACTGAAAAATTAGGAACAAAAGTTCAATTAGTAGGTGATGATTTATTAGTAACTAACACTGCTAAACTTGAAAAAGCAATTGAAGAAAAAGTAGCGAACTCAATTTTAATTAAAGTTAATCAAATTGGAACATTAACTGAAACATTTAATGCAATAGAATTAGCAAACAAAAATGGATATACAGCTGTTATTTCACATCGTTCAGGAGAAACTGAGGATACAACAATTGCAGATATTGCAGTAGCAACTAATGCTGGACAAATAAAAACAGGATCATTATCAAGAACTGATAGAATTGCAAAATATAATCAATTATTAAGAATTGAAGATAAATTAGGGGATAATGCAATATATAAAGGTAAAAATACATTTTTTAATTTAAAATAAGTGGAAGAAGAATTGTTTATTTGTAAGCAATTCTTTTTTTGTATTATGCTAGCACAATCTCTTTTGCGTGTGATATAATATAATGGTTTACACTAACGAAAGGAGCATAAAAAATGAATATAAAAAAATCTTTTTATTTTACAGCACTAATGCTTGCACTACCAAACGTAATTCAACAACTTGTTACAAACCTTTCACAAATGGTCGATAATTTAATGGTTGGACGTTTGCAAGAAGTTGCAATTGCAGGTGTATCAATTTCAAATCAAGTTTTCTTTATTTTTACAACGATGCTTCTAGGTTTAGCGGCAACTGGTGGTATATTTATTGCACAGTATAAAGGAGCAAAAAATGAAGAAAAAATAACTGAGGTATTTAGAGTAGTAATTCTATTCTCGTTTTTAGTAGGAGTTGTTTTCTTTTTATTAATGCACTTTATACCAGATAAAGTTTTTGGTATTTTTGCAAAAGATAGTGCTACAATTGAAAGTGCTATATCTTATGTTAAATATATAAAGTATACTTTTTTGATTTATCCTATTTCAATTGCAGTTGGATCATCATATCGTTTTATTGGTTTAGTTAAAACTCCAATGTATGTTTCAATCGTAAGTGTTATTGCAAATGTAATTTTTAATTATTTATTAATATACGGTAATTTTGGATTTCCAGCATTAGGTGTACCAGGTGCTGCTCTAGCAACTTTAATTGCACGTGTTATTGAGTTTGTAATTTTAGTATATCTTACAAGACATATCAAAAGTCCAATTGTTATTCATCTTAAAAAGACATTTCAATTTGAACTATATATTTTAAAAGATTACTTAAATAAAGGATATGGACTAATAGGAAATGAGTTTTTTTGGGCGTTTGGAATGCAGTTGATTATTGTTTTATATACAAATAGAATTAGTGAAAATATTGCAGCTATGAGTATAGCAACTGTTATGACCAATATGATTTTTATTGGTATGGGTGGAATGAGCGTAGCAATTTCAATTATTGTTGGAAATAGTTTAGGACAAGGTGAATTTGAGCAAGCTAAAAAAGATTCTAAAAAATTATTAAGATTATGTGCAGGAGTTGGATTAAGCTTAGGAGTTTCAATTTTGTTTATGTCTTATTTTATGACAATGTTATATGATATAAGTCCAGATACTTTAAAAATGTCAAGATTAGTTATTGTTGTAGCAACTTGTTTCAGTTGGCTTTACTACTTAAATGCAGGACATTTCTTTATACTTCGTGCAGGTGGCGATACTAAAAGTGTTCTTATAATGGATTCAGGTTTTGTTTGGCTTATTACAATACCATTTGCTTTCTTTATTGGAAAATTAGGTATTTATCTACCACTTCACTACTTGATAGTACAGTTTGCTGATTTATTGAAACTTGCTGTTGCAAGATATCGATATCAAAAAGGAACATGGTTAAATAACTTAACAATTCAAAGTGAGTAATCATTTTTAAAAACATTCTTTAATTAGAGTGTTTTTTTATTATGTTCTATTTATAAACAATGGGTGTTTTATGCTGATTTATGATATAATATTTTGGATAGGTGATAATAATGAAAAAGAAAGAACTTAACCATTTAGCAATTATTTTAGATGGAAATGGAAGATGGGCACAGCAAAGAAATATGCCTCGTGTAAAAGGTCATTACGAGGGTGGAAAAAAAGTTAAAGAAATTGCGATTGCCGCTTCATTAAAAGGGATAAAAAGAATGAGTGTTTTTGCCTTTTCAACAGAAAACTGGGCAAGGCCAACAAGTGAAGTTGACTTTATTTTTAAGTTGCCTAAAGTTTTTTTAGATATGTATTTATCTGATTTAATGAAATATCAAATCAGAATAGATTATATAGGCGATTTAGAAAATATTCCTAAAAATGCAAAAAAATCAATTGAGGATTCAATCAATAAAACAAAAAATAATACGGGAATGGTTCTATGTTTTGCTTTAAACTATGGTGCTCAAGATGAAATTCTTAAAGCAACTAAAAAAATCAGTGAACAAGTTATTAATAATACTATTAATATTGATGATATAAATATAGAGTTATTTGAAGAAAACTTAATGAACGCAACTCCTGTTGATCTATTAATAAGGACAAGTGGTGAACAAAGAATTTCAAATTTTCTACTTTGGCAAATTGCCTATAGTGAAATATATTTTACTAATGTCTTATGGCCAGATTTTGATGAAGAACAATTAGATATTGCTTTAGATAATTATTATAAAAGAGATCGAAGATTTGGAGGGATTAAAGATGAAAATTAGAGTTATAACAGCACTTGCTATTTTAGGAGTCTTAATTCCGATAATTTATTTAAGTCCATTAATGTTTAAAATAATGGCATTAGTAATCGTTGCAATTGCAACTCATGAAATATTAGATGTTAAAAAAGCAAAAAACTATTTGCTTTTAACAAAAATACTTTTATATGTAATAACATTATTACCATTAATCTTAATTAAAGATTTTACTCAAATAAATATAATTTTTGTTGTTGGAATTATAGTAAGTTTTATTATTTTGATGCTAATAGACAAAAATATTGATTTTAATGATATGACTTATTTATTTTGTGTAAGTTTATTTATAATTATTGCTTCAAACAGTGCAATGTATTTAAGAAATTTAGACAATGGATTTTATATAATAATATTTACAATCTTAGTTACAGCTGCAAGTGATACAGGTGCATTTTTTGCAGGAAGTGCTTTTGGAAAGCATAAACTTATTCCAAGAATATCTCCAAATAAAACAGTAGAAGGGTTAGTCGGTGGAGTTGTTTTAGCTGTTATTATAGGGGTATTATATAGCTTATTTTTACCAAGTGGCTTTGATAATATTTCAATAGTTATTATTGTATCTATTATTTTTGGCTTCATGGCAGCAGTTGGTGATTTATTCTTTTCAGCAATTAAGCGTTCGAATAATATTAAAGATTTTTCTAATATGCTTCCTGGACATGGTGGAATACTAGATCGCATTGATAGTCATCTTATGAATCTTATAATGTGCTTTGCACTAATATGTATATTTTAAAGGAGTTAGCAGTTAATGAAAAAAATAGTAATTTTAGGGGCAAGTGGCTCGATTGGAAGACAAGCTCTGGATGTAATAAGAGAGAATACAGAATATGAAGTAAGTAAAATAAGCATTGGTTATAATGTTAAATTACTTATTGAAATTTTAGATGAGTTTTCTACTATTAAGGAAGTCGCTTTACTTGATTCAACTTTTGTATCAGAATTACAAGTAGCTTATCCAGAAATAAATTTTTATGTTGGACAAAAAGGAATTTTACAATTATTAGATAATATAGATTATGATATAGTATTGAATGCTATTGTGGGATTTGCTGGTTTATTACCGTCAATTAAAGTAATTAAAAGTAATAAAACTTTAGCATTAGCTAATAAAGAAACAATGGTTGTTGGTGGCAAACATATTAGTGATTTATTAGCACAAAACCCTCAAGCTAAAATAATACCCGTGGATAGTGAACATTGTGCAATTTTCCAATGTTTACAAAATAATGATAAAAAAAGTGTTAAAAGATTAATAATTAGTGCAAGCGGTGGAAGTTTTAGAGATAAAACGCTTGATGAATTACAAAATGTTAGTGTTGCAGATGCTTTAAACCATCCAAATTGGGATATGGGAGCATCAATTACAATTGATAGTGCAACAATGCTTAATAAAGGACTTGAAGTTATTGAGGCTCATTGGTTATTTGATATTGATTATGATGATATTGAAGTTGTTATTCATCGTGAAAGCATTGTTCATTCAATGGTTGAATATAATGATAGTTCTACTATTGCACAATTATCAAAACCAAATATGAAACAACCAATTGCCTATGCTTTTGCTTATCCAAATCGTGCTAATTTTAGTACAGGTTCTTTAGATTTAACTAAAGCTTTTTCACTATCTTTTGAACCAATTGATTTAAAAAGATTTAAAGGACTTAAATTATCATATCAAGCTGGTCGTTTAGGACATAGCTATCCATGTGTTTTAAACGCTGCAAAAGAAGTAGCTACAAAAGCCTTTTTAGAAGAAAAAATTTCTTTTTTATCAATTGTTGACTATGTTGAACAAGCATTACAAGTTCATAAATTAATTGAAAATCCAAGTATTGAAGATTTAATAAAAATTGACAATGCTACAAGAGTATATATAACAAATGAAATAAATAAGGAGAGTTCAAATGGAAATAATTAAATTTTTAATAATTCTTTTAGTATTGATAACTGTTCATGAGTTTGGGCATTTTATAGTTGCTAAAATTTTTAATGTATATGTAAGTGAGTTTGCTTTAGGATTTGGTCCTAAAATTTTCTCGTATAAAGGTAAAGAAACAGAATTTACTATTAGATTACTACCACTTGGTGGATATGCCGCAATGGTAGGAGAAGATGGTGAAATATCTGAAGATTTAGCACATGTTCCTCATGAAAGAACTTTAAAAGGTGTCAATCGCTTTAAGCAATTTTTAATTATGTTTGCTGGTAGTTTTATGAACTTACTTTTAGCTTTTATAATTTTTTGTGGTATTGCTTTTTCACAAGATACAGTATCGACTGATCCAATTATTGGTGATATTACTACCAATTCACCAGCAATGAAAGCAGGATTACAAAGTGGTGATTATGTTAAAGAAATAAGACAAGGTGATGAAGTAACAAAAATTAATTCATATACTGATTTAACTTTATTTAGTAGTTATAATACTGAAGGTAATGAATATGAAATGGTTGTAGAACGTGAAAATAAAGAAGAAGTAATTAAAATAAAACCAACATATGATGATACTAGTAAAAGATATATTGCTGGCTTTGGGCCAACAATAGTTAAAGCTAGTCATAATCCAATTGATGTTGTTAAGAATGGCTGGAAACTTAGTGTTGATACAGCTCAAAATATTTTTACTAGTTTAAAAATGTTGTTTACTGGTAAAGCTGGAGTTGATGATTTATCTGGACCGGTTGGAATGGTAGATATTACACGACAAATTTCCCAAAATTCTGGATTGATTGGTTTAATAAACTTTACAGCTTTATTAAGCATTAACTTAGCAATTTTCAATTTATTACCAATACCTGCTTTAGATGGTGGTAGAATTTTCATTTTAGCAATCGAAGCAATTACAAGACGTAGAATGAGTGAAAAATTAGAGGCTAGAATAATTGGAATTAGCTTCATGTTGTTAATGGCATTAATTGTTTTTGTAACATTTAATGATATTATGAAGATATTTACAAGATAGAGGAGTTAAAATGAATACAATAATTATAAGTGAAGTCGCAAAAGATTTAAAAATTAAAGATAAACAAGTAGAAACAGTTTTAAATTTATTAAATGAGAATAACACAATTCCTTTTATAGCTCGTTATCGTAAAGAAGTAACTGGTGGATTAGATGAAAATATTATCTTTGAAATAAGTAAACACTATGAGTATCAAGAGAATTTACAAAAACGAAAAGATGATGTTATTAGACTTATTGAAGAAAAAGGTCTTTTAAATGATGAATTAAAAACATCAATTTTAAATGCTACTAAAATTATTGAAGTTGATAATATTTATCAACCATATAAAGATAAAAAGAAAACAAAAGCAAGTATTGCAATTAGTTATGGATTAGAAGGTCTTGCAAATAAACTAATGAATGAGCCAAATTTAGATGTTAATAAGGAAGCAAAAAATTATTTGAATGATAATGTTGCTAATGTTGAAGAAGCTATTGATTATGCAAAAGATATTATTGCTCAAGTAACATGTGAAAATGTTAAAGTTAGAGAATTTGTTTTAGAAAATATTGAGAAATATGCTAATGTTGTTGCGAAAGTAAAGAAAAAGCATGATGATGAAGAACAAGTCTTTAAAATGTATTATGATTTTAATGAGAAGTTTACTAAAATTGCTAATCATCGAATTTTAGGTTTAAATAGAGCAATCACAAAAAAAGTTGTTACAATGAATTTTGAGTTAAAAAATGATTATAATGTTGAAAATATTTATCGTTATTTCTTTAGTAAGAAAAATTTTATTAATAAGGATATTTTATATTCTGCTATTGAAGATGGATATAAAAGATTGTTATTTCCAAGTATTGTACGTCAATTATTTTCATTAAGAGTTGAGCAAGCTTCAAGTGATGCAATTGATGTCTTTGCCTTAAACTTAGAAAAACTTTTACTAACTCCACCTTTAAAAAATAAAATTATTTTAGGTTTTGATCCTGCTTTTAGGACAGGATGTAAGTTAGCTGTAATTGATCGTGATGGAAAAGTTCTAGCGATTAGTATTTGTTATCCACATGAGTATCAAGGCAAGGTTAATGAAGCAAAAAAAGTTATTTTAGATTTAATAAACAAGTATAATATTGAAGTAATCGCTATTGGTAATGGAACAGCGAGTAGAGAAAGCGAAATGTTTATTGCTGATTTAATTAGCGAAAATAAATTAGATGTTGCTTATGCAATCGTTAGTGAAGCAGGAGCAAGTGTTTATAGTGCTTCAAAGATTGCCCAAGAAGAATTTAAAGATTTACAAGTAGAACAAAGATCAGCAATCTCAATAGGACGTCGTTTACTAGATCCATTAGGAGAACTAATTAAAATTGATCCAAAGTCTATTGGTGTTGGACAATATCAACATGATGTAAATCAAAAAGAATTAGCCAAAAAATTAGATTTTACAGTTGAAAAAATTGTTAATGAAGTTGGAGTGGATATTAATACTACTAGCCAATATTTGTTAGCACATATTTCTGGATTGAGTAAATCAATAAGTGATTCAATTGTAAAATATCGTATTGACAATGGTGGAATAAAAAATCGCCAAGAATTATTGAAAATTGCTAAATTAGGTCCTAAAGCGTTTGAACAAGCTGCTGGATTTTTAAGAATAAGTGATAGTAAAGAAGTCTTAGACCGTACAATTATTCATCCTGAAAGTTATAAAATTACTTATAATTTATTAAAAAAATTAGGAATAAAAATTGAAGATATTGATACAGAAGATTTTAAAAATAAACTAAAAGAAGTTAATGTAAAAGAATATAGCTTAGAATTAAACATTGATGAATATACTTTAAAAGATATTATAAGCGCCTTATTAAATCCAAATTTAGATGTTAGAGATGAATTAGCACAACCTACATTAAAAAAAGATGTCTTGAAATTAGAAGATTTAACAATTGGAATGGAGTTAGAAGGAGTAGTTAGAAACGTTGTTGATTTTGGAGTTTTTGTTGATATTGGCTTAAAGAATGATGCATTATTACATATTTCAAAAATAAGTAAAGATTTTATTAGTCATCCAAGTGAAAAACTAGCAATCAACGATATTGTAAAGGTTAATGTATTAGACATTGATTTACAACGAAAAAGTGTATCATTAACTATGATTAAATAGATATGAGGTGAAAAATAATGCAAGAAAATAAAAGTAAACATTTAAGAAAATATTTTTTATTTAATTATGAGAATGGTTTTAGAACAATGATGGATAATGATATTATTGGATTAAGTGGAGCAGAAAAAGATTTAAGTTCAGTTTATAATGCGCCAGAACCAAAATTTGAATTATTTCAACGCTTAAATACCTTAGGTGCAACAAGCAATGATGTAAAGGATACATTTGATAAATTCTTATTTTTAATGGAAATTGGCGATGCTGTTTGTTTAAGTGATTCTAAGTCTATTTGGGCAGTTGGTATTATTGAGTCTAATTATCAATTTAATAAAAATAAAGAATTACCACATGCTCGAAAAGTTAAATGGATTTTTCAAGAAAAATTTGATGTTGAAGATGGTAACCATCGAATTAAAATAAGAGAAGTTGAAAAAGAAAGTACATATATTAAAATTGAAGAAGTTATTAATGAAGCAATGGTTAATGAAGATGATAATGGATTGTTAATCAATTATCCATCTCGTGTTACTGTTGAACGCTATAATGAATTTTTTAAACAAGTTCATTTTAACCCACATGAAATTGAATTATTAAATATCGTATATTGTAATCAACCAAGTGGTATTTCAGTTTTTGAATTAAGAAAACAATTTGAAGGAATAAATGTTGATGTATCAATAGAAGCATTATCAAGAAAAATCTCAAGAAAATTTAGATTAAGTAAAGTTGAAGGACGATATTCTCCTAACTTATTTAATGGAGTATTGCGTGATGGGCATCTTTGTTTAGTCTTAAAAGATGAATTATCAAAGGCATTAGTTCAATCAAAAATTGTTAGTAATACGCCTTTAAATAATGATGGAACATATACTGTTAAAATGGCTACAACAAATAGTGTTTATCCAAAAGCATGGTTTGAAGAAGCATTAAGTCTTTTAAAAACAAAACGTAATTTAATGATTATTGGTTCATGGGGTACTGGAAAATCATATTTTGCAAGAAGGTTAGCATTTTTAACTAACAATAGTCGTGATATGGAAAATATACTTCATATTAAAATGCACCAATCATTAACATATCAGGAATTACTTGTTGATGAAAACAAGAGAATTTTATATCGTTTTATTGAGAAAGCTCGTAAAAATTCAATGGATAATTATGTAATTATTTTTGAAGATTGTCATGAAGTTAATTTAACAAGTGTAATTGGTGAAATTAGTTATCTTTTAGAAGATAATAATCGTGAAAGAGAAGCAGCATTAGATGTTACATTTGATGATAATAAATATTACATTCCAAAAAATGTTTATGTAATTACAACTTCACGAGATACTCCTGGTTTATTCACTCCAGATGAAATAAGCAATGTCTTAACTTTTGAAATGAAATCATTATTTAATGATAAGTTTATAAATATGTTTGAGGATGTTGAGTTTGGACAATGGATTGCTAAAACATATACAAGTATTAATAAAATATTAGATAAATATAAATTTAGTATTAATCATGGTTTATTTTTAAAAAATGATCGTGGTGTATCTAAAGGAGAATATGAAGTAGTAATTAGATATAAAATTGGTCCAATTTTAAAAAGAATAGTTAATGATAATGACTATCAAAAAATTCAGAAATTATTAGAAAAATAAAGGAACTTTGAAAATTCAAAGCTCCTTTTTATTTATTCAATTGATTTTAATGAATCTACCATATCAATTTTTTTGATTTTGGGTTGCATTAAGATATTAACACTTAATGAAAAGATTAATGTTATAACAAAAGCAATAATATAGTTTTCAATAGGTTGTTCTCTAATAAAGTAAATATCGTGAATATCAATCATAGTAATTATGTAAAGATGTAAATATTTACCAAATCCTAGACCAATCATTAAACCTAAAATCGTTAGTATAACATTTTCCTTTAATACATAACTAGATACCTCACGATCATAAAACCCTAAAACTTTAAGAGTTGCTAGTTCGCGTCGACGCTCAATTAAGTTAATGTTTGTTAGTGTATACATAACAACGATTATCAATACACCTGCAAAAGCAATAATAATATAAACTAATTGATTAATACCATTTAAAGAATCTTTAACGACACCTTGATAGACACTAGCATCTTCTAATGCAATAAACATTGAATTATCTTCTAAGTCTTTAACAACTTCACTATTAGCACCTGTGTTTTTAATATAGAAACAATTATATTTTAGTGACTTAAACTTATTTAGGTATTCATCTTTATTAATATATAAATAGTTTCCAATATAATTAGTTGTTACATTAGTTATTTTAAACTTATATTCCTTATCATTAATTTCCATTTTAAAAATACTGCCTTTTTCTAAATCAAAGACATCAGCCATTTGTTTAGTTATTGTGATAGAGTTATCATCAAAATCACTATCAAACTTTAAATATTTATTAATATCCTTTTCAACTTGAGGTGTTAATAATGTAATAGGATACTCAATTTTATTTTTAAAAGCAGTACCATCTTTACTATTTAAAGCTAAAACATCACTAACATTTTTTGTTTTCTTCAGCTCTTTGATTTTTTGTTTAGTGACTTTATCACTTAAATTATTAGTATAACCAGTAATTTGGTAGTTTTGAAGTTCTTTAAACTGTTTATCGACAATTGGAAAGATAGATGTTCTAATACCTAATCCTGTCATTAATAAACCACTACATCCCATTATAGCAAGGATAGTCATGAATAATCTTTTTTTGAATCTGAAAATATTTCTTAAACTAACTTTATTAATAAATGATAACTTATTCCAGATAAATGATATTTTTTCTAAAAAGACTTTTTTTCCAGCTAATGGTGATTTTGGTCTAAGTAGAGTAGCGCAATTTTCTTTAGTTTGATTAAAGACCACAATAAATGATGATCCAACAACAGTAATTAAAGAAATAAGTGAAGCTTCTAAAGCAATTTGATGATCGAAATAAATATTAACTTCAGGAAGTTGATACATTATATTATATGCAGAAGTTACAGTTGTTGGAATAAGCGTAAATCCAACAAGAAAGCCAAGTGCTATACCAAAAATAACAGCAAGCAAAGCATATAAGATGTAATTTGTTATAATAGTTGACCTAGAATAACCAATTGAGCTTAATGTTCCAATTTGTAATCTTTCGTCCTCTATCATTCTTGACATTGTTGATGAACCGACTAAAGCAGCTACCATAAAGAATATTACTGGAAATATTGTTGCGATTTCTCTAATTTTAGAAGAATCATTGTAATAGTTATTAACTGTAATATTATTATGTCTACTTGTTATATTAATTTCATTTTTATCAAATAATTTTTTAATACTTTTTTCTTGTTTTTCAACATAATCTTGATACTCATCAGTATATGTTTCATTTGAAGGCTTATCATTTAAAATAATGCTTAAAGAGTTATAGGGTTTGATAAATGGAATATCTTTAACAAATTCTTTAGCAAATTTTTTATTTGTATAAACTAGAACTTTAATTTTTTCAGCTTTTAAAGAACTATATCCTTTATTTTCTAAACTAAAGTAAGATGGAGAATAGACAGTTCCAACAACTTTACATTTTTTTGTTTTAAAATTAGTTTTAATTTTAATTGTTTTATTTAATAAATCAGAACTAAGCTCATCAACTAAACACTCATTATTTTTTGAGATATTTTTACCTTGAACAATATAAGGAGTTGATATACTATCATTTGTGATAATTCTAATTGTTGACTCTTGATCATCTTGTTTAATGAAAGCATCAAGCATAATATTTTTTTCAATTTTACTATTTGGAATTTTCTTTTTTATTTTTTTTATATCACTATTTGAAAATCCCATAGGCTTAACTATTTCAATATCACTTAAATTTTGATTAGAAAAGTAAGCTTGAGCATTATGTTGCATAGTGGAAGGAACAGAGCAAACACCAACATACATTGCAACCCCAATCGCAGTTATAGCTGCTAAAGAAAAAAACTGTGATTTAGATTTTTTAATATTACGCCAAAGCATTTTTAATGTAGACTTATTCATTACCATTCAACCTCATCAATACTCAAAGGATTATCATTATAATATTGTTCACTAATTGTTCCGTTTTTCATTTTAATGATGTGATCACCAATTGCTTCAATAGCTTGGTTGTGAGTGATAATTACAACACTCATATTGTATGTTTTAGCCATCTCTTGTAAGAGCTTTAAAATAGCTTTTCCTGATTCATAATCTAAAGCTCCAGTAGGTTCATCACATAAAAGCAGTTTAGGGTTTTTAGCAAGCGCTCGTGCAATCGAAACACGTTGTTGTTGACCACCAGATAATTGTGATGGAAAATTATTTAAACGATCAGATAAACCAACATCACTCATAATCTTTTTAGCATCAAAAGGATTTGTTGCAACCTCACAAGCCATTTCAACATTTTCTAATGCTGTTATGTTTGGGATTAGATTATAAAATTGAAAAACAAAACCAACATCATCACGACGATACTTTGTTAGCTGCTTATTATTGAAGGTTGTAATATCTTTACCATCAATATATAATGAGCCACTTGTACTGCTATCCATTCCACCAATTAAGTTAAGTAAAGTAGTTTTACCTGCACCAGAAGCACCAACAATGATTACTAGTTCACCTTTATCTATTTCAATATTAACACCATTAAGAGCATTTATTTCAATATCTCCCATAAAGTAAGTCTTTTTCAAATCAATAATATTTATGTATTTCATAATGGTACTCCTTATATATATATTAATTAGCTATTAAAAATGGCGCGGCTGGAAGGATTCGAACCTACAATAACGATGCCACAAATCGTTGCATTACCAATTTTGCTACAACCGCTAATCCATTTTATTTTAGCATATACCCCTCTTAAATAATATCTTTTTTCACAATATAAACAATATATGTTACATTAATTTATCGTTTGTATAAAAAAAGAACATATAATATACAAAAAAAAACCATATAATACTGTAAAATATGTATTGGAGATTGTTTAGATCTCAAAAAAAATTAGAAAATATAGGTGATAAGATGTTGTTTAAGAAGTATTTTAAACATATTGCAACTACAGGATTAGCATTATTAGTTTTTGTAATGGTATCTAATTCAGTAAGTGCAAAAAAAGTGACAAATACAACTTATACGTACTATCCAGACAATGTAATAAAAACAAGAAAAAATGTGATTACAGATGGTAATAAGTTAATTAGAAGCGAATTATATAGTTATAAAAAAGATGGTAAAGTAACTACATTATACGCAATCAATTATGGGAAAAATAATAAAAAGTTAGTTAGTGCAAATTATAAATATGCTAACAATAAGAAATTAAAAGTTAAAATTTCATATTATTATAATACTCATACTAAAAAACAAAAACCTTTATCAAAAGCTTATGTAGTTAAATACTACAATAGTAAAGGTAAGCACAAAAAAACTGTTTATAAAAGTAAAGATGCAAAAAGAAATGCAGTTGTTGCAAAAGCAAAAAAACAAGTTGGTAAAAAGTATAAAGCTGGTGGAAAAACACCAAAAGGTTTTGACTGTAGTGGATTAACTGGTTATGTTTATAAGAAAACTATAAATAAAAAATTAGGAAGTCATACTGGCGCTCAAACAAAAAAAGGAAAATATGTTAAGATAAGTACTAAGACATTAAAAAAAGGTGATCTAGTATTTTGGGGAAGTAAATCTTCACCATATCATGTTGGAATTTATATTGGTAATGGAAAATACGTTCATGCTGAAACATATGGTGTTGGTGTAAATGTAAGAAAATTATCAAGCTTTAAACCAAGCTATGCAAAAAGAGTTATTTATTAAAAGAAAAAAGGTTTTGGAAAATTAATCCTGAACCTTTTTATTATCTTCTTCTTCAAATCGTTTGTTTCGTGCTCTTGCATTTAAATTACCTATTACCATTAAACATATAGCTACTAATAAAATTGGAATACTAATCATACTAGGTATATTAATAATGAAACTATCAACTATCAAATATAATACAACAATAAGAAATCCTATTAAGTTAAAATATGGGATTATTTTTTTCATTTTGAACACCTCCATTACCTATTATACATAGATTAATAATAAAATATCAATAGAAATATCATAAAAAAAGTACACAAATTAATGTGCACATAATAGAAAGGCAAAATATTATCAATAATCTGGAGAAATTTATGAAGAAAAACCTTTCTATTGTCAAATATTATACATATGTGTTAATTGATTGTCAATATATTTTTTTAGGTAAATACATAAAAAAGACAAACAAATAAAAAGTTAAGTGATATAATGTTAAGTGCTTAACTAAATTAAAGGAGGTATTAATGTGAATAAAACTTTAAGAACAGAGTTAATGAAATCAATGTTTGGATTTAAAAGTCTAATGGTTAATTCTCATCATAGACCAAAGGCTCATATGAACGATATGATTATCTTAGATATAATTGCTTTTAATGCTAAAAATCCAGATAAGAATGCATATTTTTCTGATATTCAAGAGTTTATGCAGATAAGTAAACCAGGTGTTTCACAATTGTTAAGATCAATTGAAAAAAGAGGGTTGATTGAAAGAAAGATTGATGAAAGAGATAAGAGAAAATTTGTTATGAGTATAACGGATGAAGGTAAAAAATTGATGTGTAGTAAAAGGAAACATTTAGATACATTGATGGATGAAATCATTGAACGACTGGGAGAAGAAGATACTAAGGAGTTAATAAGGTTGTTTAATAGATTGGGAGATGTTTCTAAAGAGTTAAAAAATGAAGATAAAGAAAAGGAGTAGATTAATTTGAAAATTGTTTTTAAATATTTAAAAGGTTTTGCAGTTAGTCTTTTAATTGCAATAGTACTACTATTTGTTCAAGCATTTAGTGAATTAAATTTACCAAATTATATGTCAGACATTGTTAATGTTGGATTACAACAAAATGGTATTGAACATTCAGCACCAGATGCAATATCGCAAGATGGTATGAAATTTGTTAAGACATTTCTAAATGAACAAGAACAAACACTATTAGATGAGAACTATCAATTAATTGATTTAAATGATGATTATAAGAAAAAATATCCAGATGCTAAAGATGATATCTATATTTTAGATACTTCATTAAAATCAAGTGAGAAAAAAGAACTTGATAGAGTATTTGGTCTTTCATCATGGACATTTATTAATGTTGCAAAAGAATTAAGTAAAGATAGTCCAAGTAAAAATGATGAAAAATCGGGAATTAATAATATAAATACTAGTGATTTATATAAAAATCAAGCAATGTTTGAAATGGTTCCTAAGAAAGTAATGACAAAAGCACATGAAGATGCTAATAAGTTAGATGATACAATGTTAAAACAGAGTGGTATTGTCTTTTCAAAAGCATTTTATACTGAATTAGGAATTGATTTAGATCAAAATCAAACATCTTATATTTTTAAAGTTGGAATATTAATGCTGGGAGTTGCATTAATTGGTGGAGTAGCAACTATAATTGTTAACTTATTCTCATCAAGAATCGCAACTGGTGTTGCAAGAAAAATGAGAAGTGATTTATTTGAAAAAATAGAAAGCTTTTCTAATGTTGAGTATGATAAGATTTCAACATCATCACTTATTACAAGAGCTACTAATGATGTAATGCAAATCCAAACACTATTAACAATGGGAATTAGAATTGTATGTTATTCACCTATTTTAGCAATCGGTGGAATAGTAATGGCATTAGAAAAAGCACCATCTGCAAGTTGGACAATTGCTTTGGCAGTAATTATCACTTTAGGTTTAATGTTTATTGTTGTTGCAATCGCAATGCCAAAATTTAAAATTGTTCAAAAATTAGTTGATAGAGTAAACTTAATTTCTCGTGAGCAATTAAGTGGTTTAACAGTTGTTAGAGCTTTTTCTACTGAAAAATACGAAGAAGAGCGCTTTGATAAAGCTAATATTGATTTATCAAAAACAAATTTATTTGTTAATAGATTAATGTCAATAATGCAACCAATGATGACATTTATTATGAATGGGTTATCAGTATTAATTATTTGGGTAGGTGCACATGAGATTGCTGCTTCAAATATGCAAGTTGGAGATATGATGGCATTTATGCAATATGCTATTCAAGTTTTAATGTCATTTGTTATGATTTCTATTATGTTTATTATGATACCTAGAGCTGCTGTTTCAGCAGAAAGGATTAAAGAAGTTTT
The DNA here is from genome assembly GCA_029893765.1 of Bacilli bacterium PM5-9. Lineage (NCBI taxonomy): Bacteria > Bacillati > Bacillota > Bacilli > Bacilli bacterium PM5-9. The sequence continues at coordinate 19,276 of JARXZD010000003.1, read as the reverse complement.
GGATTTAGATATTGTTATTACAGATCCTAAACAATCAAAACAATTCGATGAAAGTAAGAAAGGTATTGTTGAGTTTAAAGATGTTAGTTTTAGATATGGTGATGCTCAAGAAGATGCTATAACTAATATAAATTTTGTTGCTAAACCAAATAAAGTTACAGCTATTATTGGATCTACTGGTTCAGGTAAAACAACAATTGCTAACTTACTAATGAGATTTTTCGATGTTACTTCAGGTTCAATTTTAGTGGATGGAGTAGATGTTAGAGAAGTTAGTCAAGAAGCTTTACATTCAAAAATTGGTTATGTTCCTCAAAAAGGTGTTTTACTTTCAGGAACAATTGAGTCTAACTTAAAATATGGTAATAAAGAAGCAAGTGATGAAGAAATGAAAAAGGTAGCAAAAATAGCTCAAGCAAGTGATTTCATTAATGCTAAATCAGATAAATTTGAATCTGAAATATCTCAAGGTGGAAAAAACGTTTCAGGGGGACAAAAACAACGTTTATCAATAGCTCGTGCTTTGGCAATCAATCCAGAAATATTATTCTTTGATGATAGTTTTTCTGCGCTTGATTTTAAAACAGATGCCACTTTAAGACAATCAATAAATGATAATGTTAAAGATGTTACAATGATTATTGTTGCACAAAGAATTAGTACAATAATGAATGCTGATAATATTTTAGTTATTGATAAAGGAAGAATAGTTGGACAAGGAACACATAAAGAGTTATTGAAAAACTGTTCAGAATATTTTGAGATTGCAAGTTCTCAATTGTCAAAGGAGGAATTATCATATGAGTAATAAAGAAAATAAAAGAACTCCAAGAAGACAAAAGAAACAAATGAATGGACCAGGACATGGACCACATGGAATTGGATTACAAGCAGAAAAAGCTAAGGATTTTAAAGGTACATTTAAAAAGCTTGTTAATTATTTAGGTGTTCATAAATATGCGATTATCTTTGTTTGTATTTTAGCTATTGCTTCAACAGCATTCATCATTATTGGCCCTAAAATTTTAGGGAATGCTACTGATGACTTAGTTACTGGTATTACAGCTAAAATATCGGGTACCGGGGATATAGATTTTAATGCTATTGGAAAAACATTAGGAATGTTAATTGGATTGTATGCATTAAGTTCAATTTTCTCATATTCGCAAGGATTTGTAATGTCGGGTGTTACTAATAAAGTAACTTACAAGTTAAGAAAAGATATTAATGAAAAAATTAATAGATTACCATTTAATTATTTTGATAAGACATCTCAAGGAGAAATATTATCGAGAATGACTAATGATGTTGATACTATTAATCAAAGTTTAAATCAAAGTTTAACGCAAATAATAACATCTATAATAGCTGTTTTTGGAATTGCTATTATGATGATATCAATTAGTTGGCAATTAACAATCGTTGCTTTGTGTATTTTACCTTTATCAGCAATCATTATTATGATAATTGTTAAAAAATCACAAAAGCTATTCACAAGCCAACAAAAATATCTAGGAATGGTTAATGGTCATGTTGAAGAGATGATTGGAAGCCATGTTGTTGTAAAATCATTTAATGGTGAAAAAGAATCAATTAAAGATTTTAATGAATATAATAATTCATTATATAATTCGGCATGGAAGGCTAACTTTATGTCAGGATTAATGATGCCAATTACACAGTTTATTGGAAACTTAGGTTATGTTGCTATTTGTATTATTGGTGGTTATTTAACAATCAATGGTCGTATGACAATTGGTGGTATTCAATCATTCATTCAATATGTTAGACAATTTACACAACCAATTAGTCAGCTTGCAAATATTTCAAATGTTATTCAACAAACAGCAGCAGCTGCAGAGCGTGTTTTTGAGTTTTTGGATGAAGAAGATGAAATTAAAGACAAAGACAATGCACTATCTGTAAATAGAGATAGTAATGTTCCAGAAACAAAAGATAAAGTAAATGTTAATGGAAGTGTTACTTTCGACAATGTTTCATTTAGTTATGATAAAAAGAAACCAGTTATTAATAATTTCAGTGTTGATATAAAACCAGGACAAAGAGTTGCAATTGTAGGACCGACAGGTGCTGGTAAAACAACTATTGTAAAATTATTAATGAGGTTCTATGATGTTGATAAAGGTGCTATCTTGATTGGTGGGCATGATATTAGAGATTTCAAGCGAAGTGAATTACGCTCATTGTTTGGTATGGTTTTACAAGATACATGGTTATTTAATGGAACAATTGCCGATAATATTAAATATGGTAAATTAGATGCAACACAAGAAGAAATAGAAAAAGCTGCTTATGCTGCTCAAACAGATTTCTTTATTAAAACATTACCTAATGGTTATAATATGGTTTTAAATGAGGAAGCTGATAATATTTCTCAAGGACAAAAACAGCTTTTAACAATCGCTCGTGTTATCTTAGCTGATCCTGAAATATTAATTCTTGATGAGGCAACTAGTTCAGTGGATACTAGAACAGAGCAATTACTTCAAAGAGCAATGGATAATTTAATGAAGGATCGAACTAGTTTTGTAATAGCTCATCGTTTATCGACTATTACTAATTCAGATTTAATTTTAGTTATGCAAGATGGAGATATTGTTGAACAAGGTACTCATGAAAACTTACTAAAAGAAAATGGATTCTATGCTAAACTATACAATAGTCAGTTTGATACAATAGAATAAAGTTAAAAGTGTAATCACTTATGTGATTATGCTTTTCTTATAAAAAAAAGATAATATATATTTTGAAGTTTTAAAATGTTATAATTTATTTGTAAAATATTTAATATTGATAAAAAAATGTCAAAATAAAAATTTGAGAAAATGGAGAATAGTATGTTTTTAATGGATTTATCTGAAATGATTGAAACAAATGGAAGTATTTATGCTTTAACTTTTTTAACAATTGACTTTATTATTGCAAGTATAGTAGCAATGATTGTAATGAAGTTATTTATTTTAAAGTCACATAAAAGAGTTTATAATGAAAAAATGCCTAAAAAACAATTTTTATTATATACACTTTTAATTACAATAGGAATTTTTGTAATAATATTTATTTTTAAGTATCTAGATTAAGATAGATAAAAATAAAAAATTAATAAGATAATTAATAATAAAATGATATTTTAATGTATGGTTAGAGTATCATTTTTTGTTTTGTAAAAAATACAAAATTCTTTGTAAAAATCACACAGTTTTTTTATTAACAAACCTATATAATATAACCAATAAATAAAGGAGGTATTAAAAATGAGCAAAGTAAGAGTACTATCAAGTGATGATATTGCAAAAGTAACACATTCAAATGATATTATTAAAGCTGTAGAAAATGCATATAAACAAAAAGCATTGAAAAAAGGAGAAGATTTTCCATTAATTTTCCATGAGTTCATACCTGGAATTGCTGATATGGATATTAAATCAGGTGCATTAAAAGATCCAAATTGTTTTGGAATGAAAGTAGTTTCATTGCATAGTGATAATCCAAATAAAGGATTGCCATTATTAATGAGTACAACAATGTTATTTGATTCAAACACTGGAGAATTGAAAGGCTTATTAAATTTTGAAAGTTTAACAGGAATTAGAACAGCAGCTGCAGCAACTATTGGAGCGATGTTATTAGCTAGAAAAGATAGTAAAACATTATTAGTTATTGGTTGTGGACATTTATCAAAATACATAGTTGAGATAATGAAAAAACAATTTGTTGATTTAGCGAAAATAATGGTTTATGATCCTATTGATTTTGAAAATGCTAAAAAGTTAGAAAGAGAAATGTTAGAAAATGAAATAGAAGTGCAAGCAATAAACGATTTAAAGAATGCATGTTTAGAAAGTGATATTATTATTACAGCTACACCTTCAAGAAAGCCAATTGTTATGGCTGATTATGTTAAAGAAGGAACACATATTTCATGTCTTGGTGCTGATATGAGTGGTAAGCAAGAATTAGATTCAAATTTAGTAGCTAAGTCATCACTATATTTTGATGATTTTAAACAATCTACTAATGTTGGAGAGTTTGAAATACCATATAAAGCTGGTGTTTTAAAAGATAAAATATTTAATGAAATTGGGTTAGTTTTAATTGATGAAAAAAATGGAAGAAAAGATAATAATGAGATAACAATTTTTGATTCAACTGGAATTAGTTTACAAGACATTATGGTCGCTTATGTATTAATTGAAAGAGCAAATATCGAAAATATTGGACAAGAAATAATTTTTTAGGAGGAAATAAAAATGAAAATAGCAGATTTTGGTGTTGAAAAATGGATGAATGAGTATGAAAATGATGCCATTTATAATATTGCAGAAACATGTGTAGAATCGATTACTATTGAACAATTATTAGAAATAGCTAATATGAAGGAAAAAGCAATAAATGATATTATCGAAATGAAAATGACTTATGGAGCAATTGAGGGTAGTGAAGAGTTTAGAAATGAATTGTTAAAATTACATAATAATTCTAATTTAACAATTGAAAATACAACATTAACACACGGTGCAACTGGTGCTAATGCTTTAGTTTATGAAACATTAATTGATCCTAATGATCATGTGATTGTTTTTGTGCCAACATATCAACAACATTATTCAATTCCAGAAGCATTGCATGCTGATGTGCAACTTATTGAATTAGATTTTGAAGATGATTATATTCCTAATTTAGAAAAGCTTAAAGCAGCAATTAAACCAAATACAAAAGTAATTTGTTTAAATAATCCTAATAATCCAACAGGTGCATTAATTGATGATGGTACTTTAAATGAAATTGTAAAAATTGCACGAGAAAATGATATTTATATTGTTTGTGATGAAGTTTATCGTGGATTACATCATGATAGGGGATATACTCCATCAATTGTTGATTTATATGATAAAGGTATTAGTACTGGTAGTTTATCAAAAGTTTATTCGCTTGCTGGACTTAGACTTGGTTGGATTGTTGGACCAAAAGAATTTATTGATAAAGTTAATACTCATCGTGATTATAATACAATTAGTTGTGGGAAAATCGATGATTATTTAGGAACTATTGCTTTAAAAAATAAAGATAAAATTTTAGAAAGAAATATTAAGTTAGTTAATGATAACGTTGCTGTTTTAGATGAGTGGGTAAGAAAGTCAAAGTATATTGATTATGTTAAACCTGTTGCAGGAACAACTGCATTCTTAAAATATAACATTGATATTCCATCAGCTACTTTATGTCATAATTTAATGAGAGATACTGGTGTTATGTTAGTGCCTGGTAGTGTAATGCAAAATGAGGGTTATTTGAGAATTGGCTATGCTAATAGTACTGAGATATTAATAAAAGGATTAGAGATATTTGAAGAATATTTAGATAATATAACAAAATAAATTAGGTGACAAAATTGTATTTATAAACATAATCATTTATATGGTTATGTTTTTTTGATGGGTTTATGAAAGAAATTGTAATTAAAACTTTTTTTTCATAAATTACATATTAAACTGTTTGAGTAAAATATATGTTGTTGTTAAAATTACAATATAATTTAAAAAAGAGTTTTAAATTTTATAAGGTATTGAGAGGAGATATAAATAAATATGAAAACAATTAAAAAAAATTAGTTTTTGTGCTAATGATGGCAATGGCATGTACATTTTTCTATGAACAAACTAGTGCAAAAGAAAGTGTAACAACTTATAGTATAGGTAGTAAAATTAAGGATGTATTTCCAGATCCTAGAATGGCTCAAAAAGTAGCTGATCAAGTGTCATCAACACAAGATGTTGAAGATATTATTACAGCAACAATGGTTAACAATACAACAAATATTGCAATCTATGATGGAGATAATATTACAGATATTAGTGGAATTGAAGTGTTTGTTAATTTAGATTATTTTGTTATATCAAATGCTAATTTGAGTGATGTTCCATCAAGCTTGAGTGCTTTAACAGAGTTAGAGCATATAGCTATATCAAATAGTAAACTTCCAGTTTTCCCAAGTGTATTATTAGATATGCCTACATTAAAAGTTGTATACTTAGTCCGTAATCAAATACCTAATATCTCAAGTAATATTGACCAATTATCATCTTTAACAACATTAAGTTTAGAACATAACAATATTAGTGAAGTTCCAGATTCAATTTCTAATATTACAACACTAAAGGAGTTAGGATTGTCATCAAATAATATTAAAAAAATTCCTGACAACATTGGAAATTTAACAAGCCTTAAAAATCTAACTATTTTTGACAATAGCTTAGTACAGTTACCAAATAGTATTTGTCAATTAAAAAATATTATATGGCTAAATGCAGGTCGAAATCAATTAACAAGTTTGCCATCATGCTTGCCGGATATGAACAGTAATGATACAATGCCACTTGCAAAAGTTATGTTTCGTTTTAATTTGTTACCAGATAATTATGCGACTGAATTAAATAGTGCGTTTGGTACAACAATTGTAATTGAAAGAGCGGGTGGAGATCAACGTCAATTAGATTTAGATAGTAGTGCATACAAATACAATGTTAGCTATAAAAATGATTACTTAAATTTAAATCTAAAAGATATTGTTCAAATTGAAGATCCATATACTGGATTAGTTAGTGTTTCACAATATCATAGTTACAAATTAGACAAATATGTTGATGAAAATAATAATCCAATTGATATTAATGACTACTTTGGCAGTAATAATCAAGCAATAAAAGATGAAAAAATTTATGCTCAAGTTAGAGCAATAGGAACTGGAGTCTTTCCAAATAATAGTGATAATGCTTTATCAATAAAAAAAGTTGAATTAAATATTAGTGCTATATATTATAAGTTATCATTTGATTTAAATGGTGGTATAGGAAGTAAACCAGCTACACAATCATTAGTTGAAGGTGATTTAGCAAGTAAAGTTAAAAATCCAACAAAAAGCGGATATAAGTTTATTGGATGGAATACAAAAAAAGATGGAACAGGGAAAAAATGGAATTTTTTAAATAGTAAAATGCCAGCAAAAAATATAACATTATATGCAATCTACAGTAAAGTAGAAGACACTAAAAAGCCAATTGAAGATATACCAAGTTCAAGAAATGAAAGTTTAGTAATTTTTGGATTATGTTTAATGGCAATGAGTGGTAGTATTTTAATTAGAAAAAGAATGTGTGAATAATATATTTAATATTTTATAATTTTTTATATACTAAATTAGTTAAAAAAAGGTGAGCTCCTCCAACAACGCTCATCTTTTTTGTTTGTTTTTATATACTTAATAATAGTATTATCACTTTCAATAAGATAATTTTATATAAATACTAATTATAGCTATAAGTTGATATATATAAATTTTTAATATATAATATATTATAAGGAGTGATACAAATGGTATTAGATAAAATGATAGAAATGTCACATGAACAATTAACATATTGTTATGATGAGGAAACTGGATTTAAAGCAATAATCGCTATCCATAGTACAAAATTAGGACCTGTATTAGGAGGAACAAGATTTTATCCATATGAAAATGAAGAGGATGCTTTAATTGATGTCTTAAGGCTTTCAAAAGGTATGAGTTATAAAAATGCTGCTGCTAACCTTGGTTTAGGTGGTGGTAAGGCAGTAATTATTGGTGATCCAAAAAAATTAAAAACACCAACATTTTTAAAGTCTTACGCTAAATTTGTTAATAGATTAAATGGTTCATATTTTACTGCTGCTGATATGAATACAAATTCAGCAGATATGAAAGAGTTACAAAAAACTACTAAGTTTGCAGTAGGTATTGATGAAAAAAGTGGTAGTCCATCGCCAAAAACTGCTCTTGGTGTATTATATGCAATTAAAGCTGGTGTTAAATACACATTTGGCAGTGATGATTTAAATGGAAAAACAATCGCAATTTTAGGTGTTGGGTCTGTTGGAAAAACATTGGCTCACCATTTAAATGAAGCAGGTGCTAAATTAATAGTTGCTGATGTTTATGCTCCAGCACTTGAAGAACTAAAAAATGAAATTAATGTTGAAGTTGTTAGTGTTGAAGAAATTTTCAGTGTTGAGTGTGATGTATTTGCACCATGTGCTATGGGTGCTATCTTTACTGAAAAAAGTGTAGCTGGATTAAAATGTAAGATAATTGCTGGTGCTGCTAACAATGTTCTTGCAAATGATAAAGCTGGTGATTTAATTAACGAAAGACAAATTACGTATGTTCCTGATTATATTGCTAATGCTGGCGGAGTAATTAATATTGCTAATGAAGTAAGAGACATGCCATATGATGAAGCACTAGTTGATAGTGAGATTGCAAAAATTTATGAGACTTCATTAAATATTCTTGAAATGGCTAAAGAAAAAAATATACCAACATACAAAGCTGCAGATATGTATGCTGAAAATATAATTAATAAAAAATCCCAACTTACTTAATAAGTGGGATTTTCTTTAAAAATCGGTATTACATTCTGGTTTAGCTTCAACCATATATGCTAAATTTAATTGCGATAAATAATTAGTGTTATCTAACTCTATTAAACCTAAACGATATAAATCATTAATACTAATACAACCTAAAAAAAGTGATGAAAAATCAGCAATTCCAATTTTCATAGTTATATCTGATGTAGTGTTAGTTGTTGTTGCTTTACCATTAACAAACTCAACATATATTTCATTTTCGTGTTTATATTCATCAACAATTATAATTTTAGTTTTTAAATTAACATTATTATAATTTCGGTAATTATATAGCTCAAAAGCTTGTTTTACATCTAAAATTTTATACATCACTCCAATTGCTTGAGTATTTGTTTCTAAATTTCCGTAAGGAATGTAATTTGATGTATCGTTTAATGGGTTATCAAAAATATGAACGAATCCCTCATTTTGTGTATCGAAAACAACGATATTAACTTGATCTTCTTGTTTTTTTATAAAACCTAACAGTTTTCTTAAAGTCAAAGCATTATCATAAACTAATTCTTTAACAATCATATTATTTATTGTATAATTATCATCTTTGGCATTTTCAAACTCAAAAACTAAATAACCAGTTAGCATGTTGTTTTCGTAATTACCAATGATAATATTTTGATTGTTGTTAAGTAAATCATCAATTTCATCACTTATTTTTTCAAACATACCATGAATCTGTCTAACATATTGATTATGTCTATCAAATAATTCATCTAAATTATCTCTTTCAATATATCTCAAATCAGCTTTTTCAAAACAGGCAGGAACATTTGATGCTTTAATACGATAGCGATTCATTTTCGGACCAAATCCATAACCCATTTTTTTATAGAAATCTGTCGCAAATGGTAATAAGGTAGCAATCGGAATGTTTCTTTCTTTATAATAATTTTCGTAAAATTCTACCATTGTTTTTGCAATCTTTTCTTTTTTATGTAATAAATGAACTCCAAGTGATGCAAGTCCTGAAGCCTTTATCATAGTACCAAAGAAATTCATATCAAAATCAATTAATCTCATAGCAGATAATAATTTTTCGTCTTCATATAAAGCAAAGAACTTACTTTTTTCATCATTTATCCTTATTTTTGAAAGCCTTTTGAAGTCTTCAATGCCTTCTTTTGAATAGTCTTTAAAACTAGGATAAGCTTTATATGCTATATCAATATAGTTGTCAAAATCTTTAGCTTCTAACTCTTTAATTTTTCTCATAACAATACCTCCGATACAATATATCTTAATTATAAAGGGAAAAAAGTTTGTTGTCTATTAAAAATTAATGTTTGCTTAATGTCAAAAAAATTGTATAATAGTAGTGTAATGTGAATAGGGGAGATGTACGTGGATAGTTTTGAAAATACCAGAGAAATAAATGATGCAATCGCAAGTAATTTGAAAAAAATAAGAAAGCAAAAGGAATTAAGTTTAGATGCTTTATCAACACTTTCAGGCGTTAGTAAAAGTATGTTAGGGCAAATAGAAAGACAAGAGTCTAGTCCAACTGTTACAACGCTATGGAAGATATCAACTGCTTTACATATTTCTTTTACAAGTTTATTAGCTGATGATAAACAAGATTTAAAAATTGTTAGTAAAGATAAAATAAAACCTTTAATTAGTGATAATGGTCGCTTTAGATTATATCCATCATTTTCGTATGATAATGAAAGAAATTTTGAGATGTTATACATTGAATTAGATGTTGGTGCTGTTTCTGAGTCGACGGCTCATGAAAGAGGAACAAGTGAATATGTTATAGTGTATTCAGGTGAGTTTGAGGTTGAGTTTGAAAATGGTAGTTATACTTTAAAAGCAGGTGATGCGTTAAGGTATAATGCTGATGTTGCTCATACATATAAAAATATTTCTGATGAACAAACAAATATTTGTATGATTATTTATTATGAATAAAAAAAGTAGTAGCCTAAGCTACTACTAACGGTATTCTATTGTATTAATACCATTGGATTCGAAAAGTTGTTTAACTTCTTGAATTCTTTTTTTTGTTGGTGCACTAAATTCATGTAAATGCTTATTAAGATTTAATGCTTGATACTTTTCATTTCCTAAGTTGTGATAAGGTAAAAACTCAATATCAACAGGGTAATCATTGAAATTAGTTTTAATAAAATCAATTGTTTTTTGAAGATTATCATCAGTAAAATTAACTTCATTAATTGAAGGAATTCTAAATGTAATTGGTAAATTTAAATCCTTTATTTTAATGATATTTTCTAAAATTAACTTATTAGAAATTCCTGTATAATAAATATGTGTGTCTTCATCGATACATTTTATATCGATAAAAATATGTGTTAGTCTTTGCAAGACTTCTTTAACTTCATCAAAATCAAAGTATGCACAAGTTTCCATCCACATATCAATGCCATACTTATCTAGCTTGGCACTTAATTCTTTTAGAAACTCAATTTGAACAGTTGGTTCACCACCTGAAAAAGTTACACCACCATCAGAGAAACGATAAAATATTTCTTGTCTTTTAATTTTGGTGATTATTTCATCGACGCTAACTTCATATCCTAATATTTTTTCTTTTTCTTTGATAATTGCACTAACATCACTTTGACAATTTGGACAGCTTGATATTTCATCAGCTTTTTTTTGTAACCAACCGCAGTTTTTACACTCATAATAGTCATACTTATATAATGCATTTTGTGGTGTTGTTTGCCATGTTTCAGGGTTAGAACACCATTGACATCTTAAAGGACAACCCATTAGGAAAATTGTTGTTCTAATACCATCTCCATCATTGATTGAAAAATTTTGTAGTTGAACTATTGTTCCGCTATCTTTTGCCATAACTAGAAACTTGAGTGAGCATTTCTATCAATGATTGCTTTTTGCATTTCTGGAGATAAGTTTATAAATTGTGTGCTATATCCTGCAACACGAACTAATAAATCTTTGTATTGTTCAGGATTTTTTTGTGCTTTTCTTAATACTTCAGTTGATACTGTATTGAATTGAACATGGAATGCTCCTAAACTAAAGTATGAACGGATAAGTGATCCTAGATTACGTTTACCACGATCAGTTTTTACTAAGTCTTCGTTTAATCTAAGGTTAAGTAATGTACCACCAGTATGAACATCGTGATTTAATTTTGCACTTGAACGCATTGCAGCAAGTGGACTTTCAACATCACTTCCAGTAAATGGTGATACTCCTTCAGCTAAAGGTTCTTTTGCTTTACGACCGCAAGGTGTAGCTCCAATTACGCGTCCAGTTGGAATGTAGTTTGAAATTCCCATAAATGCTGAATTAAATGGTGAACCAAAGATATCTTTATGTGATCTAATTGTACGATAGTAATGGTTTGCAATTTCAATAGCGATACTATCAACATAATCATTATCATTACCATATTTAGGAACAGCTAGAGCTTTTTCACGTAAATCATCATAACCAATCCAGTTTGCATCCATTGCTTTATTTAATTCTTCTAATGTTGTAACTTGTTGTTCAAATACTAATGATTTGATTACTGCTAATGAGTTTGATACAACAGCAAGTCCAATACCTGTTAAAACAGGACCGACATTATAGTGAGCTCCACCATTAGCTAAGTCAACACCTTTATCCATACAACCATCAACACATGATGATAAGAATGGTCTAGGCACTAATTCTGTATGTAATTTTTGTGCTAAAATAGTTGAAATTACTGAGTGTTTAATTAGATTTTCTTGTTGTTTAAGGAAATCTTCTTTAACATCTTCAAATGTTTTATATTCATTAACTGGTTTAGCTTTTAAACCAAGAAACTCATTGTCTAATCTTGATTTACCTTCATTAAGTGTGTATTCTAAGGCAGCAGCAAAGTTAATATTTACTGCAGATGTCCACTCACCAGTTTTTCTAAAGTGAGGTACAACACAACCGCAGTTATTCCAATCACGAGCATCTTCAGGTTCGTATCCAGCTTGTAATAACATTTGTGTTCCAGCTTGATCATTATGAATTGCTGGGAATCCAGTTCCTTGACTAACTAACTCACATACAGCATCTAAAAACTCTTGTGGGCAATCAGTGTGGATTCTAACACTTAGTCCTGGTTGATGTGTCTTAACGCTTTGTGTTGCATCTAAACACATGTATGATAATTTATTTGTTGCATCAAGTCCATCACGTGTTTTACCACCAACTGTTAAATTTTGGAATTGATTATACCCTGCAAAGAAACCAGCTGTATTTGATGAAATTGTCCATACCCATTCAGATAATTTTAACCATAATGCTTCAACTAATTCTTGAGCTTGATTTTCACTAATAACATTTTCATTTAGGTCTTTTTCTAAATATGGATACATATATTGATCAAAACGTCCTAAATTTAATGCAAGTGGGTTTTCTGAAATAATACCACCTAATTGTGTAAACCAAACAAATTGAACTGCTTCATGAAAGCTAGTTGGTGGATTTTCTGGAACATTATTACAAACTTCAGCAATTTTTAATAGTTCTTGTTTTCTTGCTTCATCTTTTTCTTCTTGAGCCATTTCTTTTGCTTTTTCAGAATAGCGTTTTGCAAATTTAATAATTCCTTTTGATGTTAAGATAACAGATTTATAAAAAATAATTTTATCTAAATCATTTGCATTTGCATCATCTAATTTTGCAAGATTCTCTTCAGCTTCCTTTAAAATTCCTTTAAATCCTTTTTTAAATAAAACATCTTCATAATCAGGAGTAATTTCCCCTACAGCTTGACGCCATTTTGAATCATTATCAATAATACCTGTATCAACAGCAATCTTTGCAGTATTTTCAGGTATTTGTGCTAAAAAGATCTCTTCTAGTGATTTATCTTGCCAATATGGAAAAATATTTTCTCTTACATAAGCTCTTTGTTCATCACTCATTTCGTATGGATCTTGTGGTCTTTTATCAAATTGATCCATTTCACGATCAACCCATGTCCAAGAATATTCTGGAGTTAAAATACCTGTTCTTCTAAAATTACCAGTAGTTCCTACAATTAATTCATCTTCAAAAATTTTAACATCTAATTCATTGCAGAAATCATAAAACGCTTGAGCACGTCTAATTGGTGTTGGCTGACCTTCAGTTCGTTTATGAGACTCTGTAAAAATACGAGCTCTTTCATAACAAATTGTTGGTTTTGTATTAATATAATTTTGACGTAACCTTTCAATTCTATCTGTACTACTCATTTTATTTGCCTCCTATATAGTGTATTTTTTTCCATTATAACACACACTTTAACGCACAACAACAATGTAGTAATAATAATTTATTGCTATAATTGTTTCTTATAGATAAAAATAATTTACCTTTGAATATGGTTATAAGTATTGTATAAAATCAAAATAAAAGAGAGTAAATGTGAAAAACAAATATTTATTATAATGTAATTTGACACCTGAATAAATAATTGGTTATAAAACTTAAAAAAAATTATATGTTCATTATCATAAAAGCTAACAACTATTTAGCAATCAATGTTATAATTAATTATAAATAAACATGAAAAGAGGTGCTGTCTTTGAATCAGAAATTAAAGGAAAAGATAATTGAATCTGTCAGTTCAGTATTACCGATAACCATTATTGTTTTATTGATAAGTATCTTATTAGTTCCAATATCAACTGGAGCAATTTCTTTGTTTTTAGTTGGTGCACTATTATTAATTTTTGGAATGGGATTTTTTTCAATAGGTGCAGAGATGGCAATGACACCAATGGGAGAAGCACTTGGATCAAGTATAACAAAATTTAAAAATATAACTTTTGTAATTATTATTGTCTTTTTAATGGGATTTATTATTACAGTTGCTGAACCTGATTTAAAAGTTTTAGCTGAACAAGTTTCTTCAATTCCTAGCATGACTTTAATATGTACAGTAGCAATTGGAGTAGGAGCTTTTTTAGTTATTGCCTTACTACGTATTTTATTTAGATTGCCTCTTGCAAGGCTGTTAATGATATTTTATACTATAGTATTTGTTGTATCTATGTTTGTTCCTAATAATTTTATTGCTTTAGCATTTGATAGTGGTGGGGTTACAACAGGTCCAATAACTGTCCCATTTATATTAGCTTTTGGTGTAGGATTAGCTTCATTACGTGCTGATAAAAGTTCACAAGAGGATAGCTTTGGTTTAGTAGCACTATGTAGTATAGGTCCTATTCTTGCGGTAATGATTTTGGGAATTGTTTACAATCCATCAGATGCAAGTTATAGTCAAGTTGTTATTCCAGAGTTAGCAACCACTCGTGATGTTATATATCAATTCATCCATGCATTACCTGAATTCGGAAGAGAAGTTTTTTTGGCAATATTGCCGATTTGTGGGTTCTTTATTTTCTTTCAAGTATATTTTAAACATTTTAGTAGAAGAAATCTTTTTAGAATTATTTTTGGGATTATTTATACATATATAGGATTAGTTTTATTCTTAACTGGAGTTAATGTTGGTTTTATTCCAGTAGGTAATTTATTAGGATATGAATTAGCAGCAACCTCATATAGTTGGATTTTACTTCCAATTGGAATGATTGTAGGGTATTATATAGTTATTGCAGAACCAGCAGTACATGTTTTAAATAAACAAATCGAAGATATTTCAGAAGGTGCTATTCCAGAAAGTGCAATTAATAAAGCACTATCACTTGGTGTAGCAGCCTCAGTTGGTTTAGCAATGATTAGAGTCTTAACTGGAATATCAATATATTGGTTTTTAATTCCAGGGTACTTAATTGCTTTAGTGTTAAGTTTCTTTGTTCCTAAAATGTTTACTGGAATTGCCTTTGATAGTGGAGGGGTAGCTAGTGGTCCTATGGCGACAACTTTTCTTTTACCATTTACTATGGGCGCCAGTGAAGCTTTGGGTGGAAATATATTAACAGATGCTTTTGGTATCATTGCTATGGTTGCAATGACGCCATTAATTGCAATTCAAATCATGGGATTTATTTATAAAAGAGAAAGTAAAATACATGATAGTGATATTGATTTAGAAGATTTTTCTGAGGAGGATTTTCAATGATTGAAGATATAAATATAAAAGAGAGAATGTGCAAACTTAAAGAACTACAATTATTAGTAGTTATTGTTGAAAGGCATAATGAAAATGAGATTGTTGAAATTTTCAAAAAAACTAAAATGCCAGGACAATATGTAATAAGTGCTGAAGGTACTACTGATGCACCTCTTATTGATGCACTTGGTTTTAGTTATCCAGAAAGAAGTATTATTTTTGGTTTCAAACCTAAAAGTAAAATACCAGAATTATTAAGTAAAATGAGCTATCATTTCACAGTACCAAAAAAGGAAAAAGGATTTGCTTTTTCAATTCCTATTTCAGGTATGTTATCGCATATCGGTATTGATGAACAAGTGATTGCTGATTTACAGTGTGATTTTGAAAGTGAGGTAGAAGAAGTGAATAAAACAATAGAACATGATTTAATAATTACCATTGTTGATGAAGGAAATGTTGAGGATGTAATGAAAGCAGCAAGAAAGGCTGGAGCTACTGGTGGAACAGCTTTCCATGCTTTACATTTTGGCCGTGAAGATATCGCTAAATTTTTTGGAATACCTCTTCAAGAGAAGAAAGATGTTGTTGGAATTTTAGTTGAAAGATCACAAAAAATTGAAATTATGAAAAGTATTAAGGCTAAAGTAGGTAATGAACAATCAAGGATGATGTTTACAATTCCTGCTGATAATGTTGTTGGTCTTGACTAAAAAAAGTATGATTTTAAAGTCATACTTTTTCTTTTGATTATTTATTCTTTAATAAATTCAATCATTTTATCAAGGTTATCTAACATATCGTAATAACCTTCTTTATATAAATCCCAAAGTTTAGCTGTATCTTTTTCTAATCTGCCAATCTTAACAGGGTTTTTTGGTTGAATTACAAAAACTGTATTATCTTTTTTTCCTTTTTCAATTAACTCTAGTGTATCATTATATTTTAAATGTCGTGTTTTAATAGCATTTATCAAAAGTGGGTATTTTTTATAGAATAATTTCATGATTGATGTTAGTCTATTAGGCTTCTTTTTATACCCGCTATGTTGAGTTAAAACAATAACATTTTTTTTATTGCCTTGCACTTGCGAAAATTCTAGAGGTATTGAATCACTAATTCCTCCATCTAAATATAGTTCATTATCAATACTAACCATTTTAGATAAAAGTGGTAATGAACTAGATGCTCTAATTTTTATAGTATCAACATACAAATCTTTCAACAAATGATATTCTGCTTTTCCAGTACGACAGTTTGTTAAGATTGCATATAAGTTCATTGGACTATCGATAAAAGTTTGATAATCGAAAGGAATTAACTTATTTGGAATATCATCATAAACCATTTTTGCTCCAAAAAAATCACCAGTTTTTACTAAACTATAAAAACTTGCATAATTTTTATCATCAAGATAATCAGTTATGGTATGAATAGCACGTTCTTTTTGTTGTGATAAGTAACTACATGCATGACAAGAACCAGCAGAAACACCATAAACATTTTTAAAATAAATTTTATTATCAATTAAACAATCTAAAACACCAGCAGTATATGCACCTCTCATACCGCCACCTTCAAGAATTAGGCCAGCATTTAACATATTATTCACCCTCTTTTAGTACATCATAATTATAGCAAGTCATAAGATATTTTTAAAGGCGAAAGTGTTAAAAATATAGTTTTTTCTATTATTTTTTATGAAAAAAGGCATAGACTTTATAATAATGAAATGATATACTTTATATACAAGTTTTTGCTAATGGTGATGGAGTTCGCCAAATTAACCGCTATTTAAAGCTGATGACTCCTCTTTTTGTAGAGGAGTTTTTTTATGCGAAAAATTTTTATAATGTGTTTACTTTGCTTAGCAGCAACATTTTTAAAAGAAATGATTTTTCACTTATTTCCTTTTATTATGACAACAATTTTCATTAATTTTTTAGGAAGTATTCTTTTTGTAATGGTTGTAGTTTTCTATAATGATAATTCAAATATGCAAAAGTATTTGAATATTGCTTTTTTAGGAAGTTTTACAACTTTTTCAGGAGTATTTAAAGATTTATTTTTCTTAATAGAGAATAATCAATTTATTACATCATTAATTTATATTTTAATAACTTTTATTATAATACCAATAGTAACTTGGTTTTTTTATCATAAAATTAAGGAGTTGAAATATAATGATTAGTATATCAATAGCAGCTATGTTAGGTATATTGTTAAGATATCTAATTACAATGCAATTTAAAAATATGATTACATCAAAAATAGTAACTATTACACTGATAATTAATGTTGCTGCATGCTTTGGCATGGGATTATATTTAGCACATACTAATACAATAAGCTTTGCTTTCACTTTCTTTTTAGGTGCATTTTCAACATTTTCAACTTTTAATTTTGAAGTAATAAGTAAATTTGATGCATCAAAAAAAGATAGTTTTATGTATCTTTTACTAAATCTATCTTTAAGTTTAATTTCATTTTTGATTGGGTTAATACTATAGTGTCTCTTGTGCTTTTTTTAGCTTTTTACTATTAATAATTATTAAAATAAAATTAATTAGTCCGACAATTCCAACAACTGGGAAAATTGTTGAAATTAATGATGAAAAACTAAATTGCGAAAAAACAAGAGCAATTATACATGTTATTACAGTAATTATTTTAGTGTGTTCTTTTAAACGAGAGTTTCCAACATAATTTACATATCCAAACATGGTGCTAAGTGATGATGTTATAAAACCAACAAATAAAACAATAACTAAAGTTATGGATAATACACTAATATTTTGATAATTAATTATTTCTAATAATGGTATCTGGACATCACCAATAATAGTTGCATATTTTAATAAAGCAGCACATGCTAACATTAGAGCTATACTATATAAAGCACAAGTGATAAAAACTCCTTGTTTAATATCTTTAAGGCTATTTGCTTTTCTACCTAAAGAAATTTGAAGCAATAAAGAAATTTGATAACATTCTAATGCATAAATTGCAACATTGATAAATTGATTATTTGTTGGATGGACATATTTAATTTCCATTACTGTTTTACTAACTTCAACATCTTTAAAAATAGCGTATACTAATAAAAATAGTGTTATTACAACAATTATTGGAGTTGAATATTTAAAAAGACCTGACATTTTTTTAGAACCAAAAAATGATACTGTAATTACAATTATAGTAATTAATGCTGTTCCTATTATTTTTGGAATAGAAAAAGTATTTTCTATTAGTGTTGCAAAACCTGAAAATGAAATTGTTAATAAACATATTGCAAAGATAGGAAATGTTAAATTAGAAAGTGTTTGAATAATTTTATTATCTTGGCTAACTAGTTTATCAAATGAGTCAATATCGTTTTGATAACTTAATTTCATTGTAAAATATGCAAATGAAAATAGAATTGCAAAATAAAGTAAAACACTTAAAATAGCAATGCTTGGATCGTATAGTAAAAAATATTCGATTTCTTTACAAGCAACAAAACCTGCTCCAAATAGAGCAGCTAAAAATGTTGTGATAATTGAATAATTATTGTATTTCATTAAATCGCCTTCTTTAAAGAGTAAAACCCTATTAAAAGGGTTATTTCAGCTAAAGTATATCATGAATGAGTGCTTAAAGCAATTAAGAAAAAAGCATATAAAGATAGTTTTATGATTAATTTATGATATTGTCTTAAGTAATAACTTTCGGAATTGTCTTAAATATTGTAACATCTTTATTAGGAGGTGTTACTCAATGAAAGGG
>JARXZD010000002.1 GCA_029893765.1 Bacilli bacterium PM5-9 | reverse complement strand
GATAGAGTACATTCAACACTTGGATATCAATCCCCAGTTGAATATAGAGTAAATGATTCCTTATAATAATTGTCCATTAAAGTGTTGACAGTCCAAGTAAAAAAAGTAATGATATATTCAAAGTTATAAATAAGTATGATAAATTAACTCAATATGAATATATGAAAATGAAGACAAAGGAGATAAATAAAAACTTGGTAGAATCTCAAAAAAAGTATGAATTAAATAATTCAAATTATTTGATTGAGAAAAAGAAGTCGTTTGATGGTAGTGAGATTGTTATAGAATTAAAAGATGAGTCTGAAGATTCTAATTTTAAAATGAGATCAGCTACCAATGGTGGTTGGTATGCTAATGATGTTATTAAAGAATATGGAGCAAGACGATTTACAGCAAGCTATTCTAATGGAGTTAATTTTAAGTTTGTATCAGTAAATAGATATAAAATAAGCAATAAAGGTTTAACTTTCACATCTGTTTCTACTGAAGGCACATACTATAAACTTGGAACTTGGAGTACAAAATTAACATCTATTCCAGATAGAACTGCAACTCAGACAGGTCATGATATTGATTCATTGGTTGTATTTAAACATTCTATGGGTATTCCTAATACGCCATTCAGTATTGGGGGAGAAATTTACTTACGTTCTTACATAAAAATAAAAAAGTGGGATGTTAGGAAAAAGTATATGGTTTTAACTCAAAAGGCAAAGTGGAATTTGTATTAAAATATTTGATAAAAATGTGAGTATTCATTATATTGAAATTCGCATTTTTTTTATTTATCAAAAAATAGGATAAATAGATATTAAAAAAAGGCTAATTAATAGCCTTTAATTATTTAATTGTATTTACAAGTTGTGATAAATGAGATTTTTTTCTCGCCACATTATTTTTATGTAAAATTCCTTTAGTTTGAGCTTTGTCTAATTTTTTATGTGCAAAAGTTAAACATTCTTCAGCTAATGTTAAATCTTTTGCTTCAACAGCAGCATTTACTTTTTTGATTGCTGTTTTCATAGAAGATTTAAATGAAGCATTATAAGCTCTTTTCTTTTCATTAGTTTTCACTCTTTTTTTCTGTGATTTAATATTTGGCATTGTTTTTCACCTCCACTAAAACATAACGCTTTATAATTATAACAATTTTTTTTTCCTTTTTCAATACTTTTCATTAAAATAGCTTTTAATTTGTGGTATAATTTATTGTGGTGATAGAATGAAAAATAAGAGAATTCTATATATGGGCACAACAAGCTTTTCAGCTTATATTTTAGAACAGTTAATAATAAGTAAATTTAATATTGTTGGATTAGTTTCTCAACCTGATCGTCGCATTGGGCGAAAAAAGGAAATAAAGATGACACCAACAAAAGAAATTGCATTACAAAACCAAATAAGAGTATATGGTTTTGAAAATATAAATGATAATTATGATGTAATTAAAGAGCTAGAGCCTGATATTATAATAACATGTGCATACGGACAAAAAATAAATTTAGATATTTTAGAAATACCAAAATATAAATCAATTAATGTTCATGCATCATTATTACCAAAATATCGTGGTGGAGCACCAATACATTATGCAATAATAAATGGTGAAAAAGAAACTGGTAATACAATTATGTATATGGAAGAGGGATTAGATACTGGTGATATAATTTCACAATCTAAAGTTATGATTGATATAAATGATACAACTTCAACTTTAAGTGATAAATTAATGGTTGATGGTGCAAATTTATTAATTAAAACATTACCAGATATTTTTAATGATAATATTAAAGCTATTCAACAAGATAAAAACCTTGTTACATACTCACATAATATTGAAAGATCATTTGAATATATTGATTTTAATAGAGAAGTTATTGATGTTTACAATCATATGAGAGGTTTAATTAAAATACCGGGATGTTATGCAATCTTAAATGATAAAAAAATAAAGTTTCATAGTTTTTCATTTGAAACAACTTCACATAATTTGGAAAGTGGAGTAATAGTTGTTGATAGTAATGAGTATTTTAAAATAGCATGTATTAATGGATTTATAAAAGTATTTGAATTTCAATTAGAAGGAAAAAAAGTAGTGAGTTTTTCTAGTTATCGTAATGGAAATAAATTAGAAATAGTCTCAGATGTAGTTTTAAATAAAGGAGATAATTATGCAAATTGATCAAAGTAAGATAAGGAATTTCTCGATAATTGCCCATATAGATCATGGTAAATCAAC
Source organism: Bacilli bacterium PM5-9 (assembly GCA_029893765.1). Lineage (NCBI taxonomy): Bacteria > Bacillati > Bacillota > Bacilli > Bacilli bacterium PM5-9. Next base: position 96,421 of record JARXZD010000002.1, on the reverse strand, counting down.
GCTTGCTGATAGAATTTTAGAGATGACTAAAACAGTAGCAAGTAGAGATATGAAATCACAATTACTTGATTCTATGGATATTGAAAGAGAAAGAGGAATTACAATAAAATTAAATGCTGTTCAATTACAGTATACAGCAAAAGATAATGAAACTTATTTATTTCATTTAATAGATACACCGGGTCATGTTGACTTTACTTATGAAGTTTCAAGGTCTTTAGCAGCATGTGAGGGTGCAATTTTAGTAGTTGATGCTGCCCAAGGAATTGAAGCACAAACGCTTGCTAATGTTTATTTAGCATTAGATAATGATTTAGAAATAATACCAGTTATTAATAAAGTAGATTTGCCAGCTGCTAATCCAGAAAAGGTTAAAGAGGAAATTGAAAATGTAATTGGTTTAGATGCAAGTGAAGCTCCACTTATTTCTGCAAAAAGTGGGTTAAATGTTGAAGATGTTTTAGAAAGTATTGTAAAAAATGTACCTGCTCCAAAAGGAAGCATAAACAATCCATTACAAGCTTTAATCTTTGATTCATATTTTGATCAATATCGTGGAATTATTGTTTCAATACGTATTGTTGAAGGTCAATTAAAAGTTGGTGATACTATTAAAATGATGGCAACTGGAGCAGAATATGAAGTTGTTGAACTTGGAATTAATACACCAAGAGAATACTCTAAAGATAAATTAGTATGTGGTGAAGTTGGTTGGGTTGCTGCTGCAATTAAATCAATTCAAGACGTTCATGTTGGTGATACAATAACATTAAAAAATAATCCTTGCAAAAAACCTCTAGCAGGGTATCGTAAAATGAATCCAATGGTATTTTGTGGTTTATATCCAATTGATAGTGCTCGTTATAATGATTTAAGAGAAGCTTTAGAAAAAATGCAATTAAATGATTCTTCATTACAATTTGAACCTGAAACTTCTCAAGCATTAGGATTTGGGTTTAGATGTGGTTTCTTAGGTTTACTACATATGGATGTTATTCAAGAAAGATTAGAAAGAGAATTTAATCTTGATTTGATTGCCACAGCACCAAGTGTTATTTATAATACTTATTTAACTGATGGTTCTATGGTTATTGTAGATAATCCAAGTAAGTTACCTGATGTTCAAAAAATAGATCGCATTGAAGAGCCATATGTTAAGGCATCAATTATGAGTCCAAGTGAATATGTTGGTCCAATTATGGAATTATGTCAAAAGAAAAGAGGAACATATATTGATATGCAATATATTGATCAATCAAGAATGAATATCATTTATGAGATGCCTCTTTCAGAAATAATTTTTGATTTCTTTGATCGTTTAAAATCATATTCAAAAGGGTATGCATCTTTTGATTATGAGTTAATTGATTATAAAGCTAATAAATTAGTTAAAATGGATATTTTATTAAATGGTGAGATTGTAGATTCACTATCAACAATTGTTCATAAGGATTTTGCATATCATCGTGGTAAGGCTATTGTTGAAAAATTAAAAGGAATTATTCCAAGACAACAATTTGAAGTTCCAATTCAAGCTGCTATTGGTGGTAAGATAATTGCTCGTGAAACTATTAAAGCAATGAGAAAAAATGTACTAGCAAAATGTTATGGTGGAGATATTACTCGTAAGAAAAAATTGTTAGAAAAACAAAAAGAAGGAAAGAAACGTATGAAAGCTGTTGGTTCTGTTGAGATACCACAAGAGGCTTTTATGGCTGTTTTATCAATGGATGATGAATAAAAAAGTAAAAGGAATATATATTCATATTCCTTTTTGTAAAGATATTTGTTATTACTGTGATTTTGCTAGAATTTATTATAATGAAAAAATTGCTGATGAGTATTTAGATGTTTTAATTGAAGAGTATAATAGTGAAAATATTATTTGTAATGATATTGAATCTATTTATATTGGTGGTGGAACTCCTTCTTCTTTAAATGAAAATCAATTAGAAAGATTGCTTATTGAAATTGATTATAAAAGATTTAAAAACTTAAAGGAATTTACTATTGAAATTAATCCTGAAAATATTAATGAAGAAAAGATAATTATATTAAAAAAATATGGAATTAATAGAATTAGTGTTGGTGTGCAAACTTTTGATGATACTAGGTTAAAAGAGATAAATCGACAACATAATAAAGATGATATTGTTAAAATCATTAAGTTATTAAAGAAGTATGATTTTAATAATATTAGTATTGATTTAATGTATAATTTTGCTAATCAAACAAAAGAACAGTTATTATCTGATTTAAATAGTTTAATGATTTTAAATATTAATCATGTTTCTGTTTATTCATTAATTTTAGAAGAGGGAACAATTTTTTATAAAAATAAATATCAAAGTGAAGATAATGATGAATTAGATTTATTAATTAATACATATTTAAATGAGTATGGTTATGAGCATTATGAAGTGAGTAATTATGCTAAAAATAATTCGTATTCAATACATAATTTATTGTATTGGAACAATGAATATTATTATGGCTTTGGACTTGGAGCAGCAGGTTATCTAAATAATTATCGTTATTATAATACAAAAAGTATTACTAATTATTTAAAAAAAGACAATAAAAAAAGGGTTGAATACTATAATAATTCATATGAATTACTAAAAGATGAGATAATGTTAAAATTTAGAATATTTAATGGAATTGATATTGGCAAAATTGAAGACAAGTATGCAATAGAATTTACAAAACTTTTTGAACATGCTATTATAAATAATAAGACAAGGGTATATATTGAAAATAATAAATTGTATTTTACTAATGAGGGGAAACTATTTTTAAATGATGTAATAATTGATTTTATTAATGAAATTGAGGAGTGAAAACAATGATAGATGTAAATGAAACAAATCCTGAATTAATTGTTGATTCATTACGTGCTCAAGGATATCGTATTACAAAAGCAAGAGAAGATATTATTAGAGTACTTTGTAATGTAAAACATTATACTGTTGATGAGTTAGTTCAAGAATTAAAAAAGATAAAAAAAGATGTTAATGTAGCAACTGTTTATAATAATATGAATTTCTTAGTATCAGAGGGTATTGTAAATGAATATAATTTTAATAATAAAAATAGTGTTTATGAATTAAATATTGGCTTACATGCCCATTTAGTTTGTATTGATTGTAATGAAGTAAAAAATGTTGATATACCAACATTTGCTAAAATAAAAGAAAAAGTTGAAAAAGAAACTGGATTTAAAGTAATAGATGCCAAATTAGATATGTATGGTCATTGCAATAATTGTGATAATGGAAGAAGTAATAATGAATAATTTTATTTTTTATGTTTTAATTGCATGTTTAATAACATGGGGATCGACTGCTTTAGGTGCAGCGACTATATTTTTTGTAAAAAAATTTAATCAAAAAGTAATGGATGGTATGTTAGGTTTTGCAGCTGGTGTTATGATATCAGCTTCTTTCTTTTCATTATTAATTCCTGCAATGGAGTTTTCTAAGGAGTTTAATCCAAATGTTAATGAAATGATTGTTGTTTCAATTGGTTTTTTATGTGGTGCACTTTTTTTATTGTTAATTGATGTTATTACACCACATCTTCATATTTTTGAAAAAGAACCTGAAGGACCAAAATCTAATTTAAAAAGGTCATGGCTATTACTATTAGCAATCACTATTCATAACATTCCAGAGGGTTTAGCTGTTGGTATAGCATTAGGTGCTTATCACATCTCTGGAAATGATATAAGTCTTCTTAATGCTGCAATGGCATTAGCTGTTGGTATGGCTATTCAAAATTTTCCAGAGGGTGCGGCAATTTCATTTCCACTTCATCGAGAAGGGGTATCAAAAAAGAAATCATTTTTATTTGGTCAAGCCTCAGCAATTGTTGAGCCAATTGGAATTGTTGTTGGAATTATTTTAATTCAATTAATTCAACCAATTCTACCATTTGCTTTAGCTTTTGCAGCTGGTGCAATGATGTTTGTTGTTATTGAAGAGTTAATACCTGAATCACAAAAAGCTAAGAATACAAATTTATCAACAATGTTTACAATTATCGGTTTAATGGTAATGATGGTTTTAGATGTTTTATTGGGATAATTAATAATAAAAGCAGATTACAAAGTTAATTATAATCTGCTTTTTTTTGAATAATTATTATATTATTATAAATGTTAATTATTGAATTTACCTAAAAACATGATATAATATTTTAGATAAAAATAATTGATTAAATGGGAGGTAAACCTATGAAAATAAGTATATTGTATCATTCAAAAACAGGTAATACAAAAGAAATGGCCGATGTAATTGCTCAAGGTATTTTAAAAGAAGATGTCAAAGTAAAAACATTTTCGATTGATGATATTGATGAGGCATGGGTAAAAGAAAGTAGTTGTGTTATTGTTGGAACACCAATTTATATGGCAACTACATCAGCAAGCATTAAAGTTTGGTTAGATACTAATGCATCAAAATTAAACCTTGCTGGTAAAATAGGTGGAGCATTTGCTACTGCTGAATATATTCATGGTGGTGCAGAAATTGGTATTCAATCAATACTAGATCATATGTTAGTTTTTGGAATGTTAGTTTATTCAGGTGGTTTTGCTCTTGGTGATCCAGTTATTCATTTAGGACCAGTGGGAATTGCTGGAAAACTTGATGAAAGTAAAGAAACATTTGAATTGTACGGACAGCGTATGGCAAGTAAAACGAAAGAAATTTTCAAATAAAAAAAGAAAGCTATAAATAAATTAAAATTTATTTGTAGCTTTTTATCTTATTTATTTAATAGTGCATTATCTATTTCAATAAGTTCACCATTTTTATAATATGCTTTTGGAACACGGTTACCAAATCTAGTGAATATTTCATGTGTTATCGTTTGAGCTTGCTCACAACGTTTAAATACATCTATTTCTTTATCATCAGAGATTAAAATAACTTCATCACCAATATTTACTGGATTTTCAAATTTAATCATTAATTGATCCATACAAACACTTCCAACAATAACTCCATATTGCTCATTACATTTAACTTTACTATTAGTATGTAATCTTGCAAAACCATCAGCATATCCTAATGGAATTGTTGCAATTATTTCATTACTATCTTGAGAAGTATATCTATTACTATATCCAACTTTTGTTCCAGCAGGATATTCTTGTACTTGCGCAATTTTTGATTTTAAAACAAATGCTGATTTAATATTATATTTATTTTGAATTTTATCTTGTAATGCACCATATAATGTTATTCCAACTCTATTTGCAGTAGTGAAATCAATTTTATCATGTAATTTTAAAATTGAAGCACTATTTGTACAGTGAATTTGATTAAAGTCAAAATCTAAATTAGTTACAACATTTCTAAATTTATCTAATTGCATCATTAAATAATCTTCTTTATCATAATCTTCAGCAGTTGCAAAATGAGTAAATATTCCATCAATATTAATATTTTCATTTTGTTTTAATATATCAATTACTTCTTCAAATTCTGGTATTTCTTTAAAACCAATACGATTCATACCAGTATTTACTTTTAAATGAACATCTAATTTTTTATTTAGTTTTGTTTTAGCAACTACATTAGCACTATGTATATTTGCAATAGTAAGTGTTATTTCATTATCAGCAGCTACACCATAATCTTCATCTCTAATAATACCTAAACAAAGTATTTTGATGTTTTTTTGGTATTGTCTAACAATAATTGCTTCATCTAATGTCGCAACAGCAATTCCATTCGCATCTGATTCAACTACAACTTCAGCCATTTGTTTAATTCCATGTCCATAAGCATCACCTTTAATTACTGCATATAAAAACTTATCTTTCGAACATTTATTTTTCACTTCATTTACATTGTTTTTTAAAGTATCTAAATTAATTTCAATGATACTATTTCGATAATAATTATTCATATTTTTTCATATACTCCTTTAATCCTAATTTTATTATTTTTGCAGCTCGTTTCAATTTATCACAATCAAGAATATATGCTATTCTAACTTGATTCTTACCTAATCCTTTTGTACTATAAAATCCTTGCGCTGGAGCTAACATTACAGTTTCATTATCAATGCTAAATTCAGTTAACAACCATGTCACAAAATGTTCAGCATCTTTGATTGGTAAATCTAAAATTAAATAGAAGGCACCATCTGGTTTAATAAAACTAATTCCATTTGTTCCAGCAAGTTCATTATAAATTAAATTACGTCTACTATCATATTCTGCTTTCACTTCATTTAAAAATGATTGATCAGCATCATATAATGCTTTAGCACCAATTTGATCAAGAGTAGGAACACAAAGTCGATTTTGACATATTTTTAATACTTGGTTCATTAATTCTTTATTTTTAGAAGCAAGACATCCAATTCTTGCACCACATGCTGAATATCTTTTTGAAATTGAATCAACTATGATAACACGATCTTTAATTCTATCAATTGAAGCAGAACTAATACTTTCTAATCCATCATATACAAACTCACGATATACTTCATCGGATATAATATATAAATCTTCTTCGATTGCAATATCTGCAAGCATTTCGATCTCATCTCTTGTATAAACGGTACCAGTTGGATTACCAGGATTAGAAAATAAAATCGCTCTTGTTTTAGGTGTGATTTTACTAATTATTTCTTCTTTACTTGGTAAATGAAATCCATTTTTTGAGTGAGTAGTTACTGCAACTGTTTTTACATCACATACATCAGCAAATCCATTATAATTTGTATAGAATGGTTCAAACACAAGTATTTCTTCATGATAATCACAAACACTCATCAGAATAAGTTGTAAAGCTTCTGAACCGCCTGCTGTAACAAGAATATCTTCATAATCAAAATCCAAATTAAATTTTTTATAATATTTTTGTAAAGAATGTACTAAATCGCTTACTCCTTCAGATTTAGCATATCCTAATATTTGTGTATCATATTCTTTAATCGCTTTAAAAAAAATTTCAGGTGTTTTAATATCTGGATCACCGATATTTAGGTGATGAATATTAATTCCACTTTCTTTTATTTTTGTTGCAATAGTATCCATTTTTCTAACAGGGCTTTCTGGCATATTTAAAATTCTATTAGAAATTTTCATTTTTATAGGCTCCTTTATTTTAGTGAATTCATTAATCTTGATAATGATTTAATGTTAACATCTGGAATAGTTGTTAACCAGTTATTTTCCATCATTTTTTCTGCTTGTTCTTCATCTTTATTTTGTAATGCTTTTATTAAGTCATTATGTTCATCAATTGATTTTGAAAATGAAGTAATAGTTGTTAAAAACATAAATTCAATTCTTTGAACTTGCATAATCAAATCATTTGAAAAACTTGTGATATAAGGATTATCTGCAATTTTTAAAATATAGTTATGAAATTCTTTATCAAGTTCCATTGCACTTAAAAAATCATCTCTTCTAATTGCATTTGCTATTCTTTCATTAATATCAACTAAATATTCAATATTTTCTTTTTTTATAGATAAACATGCTATACGTGCTGCTAAACCTTGAATGGTTGCTAAAGGCTCATATAATTGATAAATATCTTTTATATCAATTTCAGTAACTGTTGTCCCAATTTTAGGGGTACTGTTAAGGAAATTCTGTGATACTAAAACTTGAATTGCTTCACGAATTGGTGTTTTACTAATATTTAATTCTTTAGCAATCCTAACATCATCAATTTTTTCTTTAGGAGCATATTCACCACTTATTATTCTTTCTTTAATGTAATCATATGCAAGATCCTTTGCACTTTTTTTTATTTGACTCATATCTTCACCTCGCACTCTCTAATTAAAATTATAACAATAATATTTTTTTACTGCAATAAAAAATTTAATTTATGGTGCAATTATGGTGTTTTTTTAAGTAATAAATTGTTAATATAAAAATAACTAATAGAAAATTAATGTTTGTTATATAATAATCATTTAGTTATTTAAGATAATTATATTTATATACTGTAATATTACTAGATAAATATTTTTAATGTTCAAAAAATGAAAGCGTTGTCATTTTGCTTAAAATGTATTATAATTGTCATTGAGGTGGAATTACAAAGCCTATCTTGATATTATTATAATATAAAACTAGTTTGATTTAGCCTTAGCATAAAAATTTAAAAAATTCTAATTAATTTAGAAAAATATGGAGGTCGCAATGGATAAAAATTTAGCGCTTGATTTAGTAAGGGTAACAGAAGTAGCAACCATAAAAGCAGCAGAGTGGTTAGGAAAAGGAGATAAAAATGCAGCAGATGGAGCTGCAGTTGATGGAATGCGTCGTATGTTTAATCATATTGATGTTGATGGTAAGATTGTTATTGGTGAAGGTGAAATGGACGAGGCACCAATGTTATATATCGGTGAACATGTAGGTAATGTAACAGAAAACTGTGAAAAAATTGATATAGCAGTTGATCCACTTGATGGAACAACAATTATTTCTAAAGGACAAGATAATGCAATTAGTGTAATCGCAGTAACACCAACTGGAAAAATGCTTCACGCTCCAGATATGTATATGGATAAAATTTGTGTTGGACCAAGAGGTAAGGGTGTTGTTCATTTAGATTTACCACTTGATCATAATATTATTGCTTTAGCAAAAGTTCTTGATAAAAGAGTTGAAGATATTACAGTTGTAATGTTAGATCGTGAAAGACATCAAAAGCATATTGATGTTTGTCGTAAATTGGGTTGCCGTGTTAAATTAGTAAATGATGGTGATATTTCAACAGCATGGGCTACTTGTTTTGATTCAAGTGGAATTGATTTAATGATTGGTAGTGGAGGTGCACCAGAAGGTGTTTTAGCTGCAGCAGCTGTTAAATGTATGGGTGGAGATTTCCAAGGTCGTCTATTACCTGAAACTCAAGAAGAAATTGATCGTTGTGAAGCAATGGGTCTTGAAATGGGACAACTATTAACTATTGAAGATTTAGTTAGAGGAGATGAAGTTCAATTTGCTGCAACAGCAGTTACTGATACTGACTTTATGGAAGGTATTAAATTTGAAAAACCTGGACAAGCAACAACTGAATCAATCGCAATGAGAGCTGAAACAAATACAATTAGATTCATTAAAACAGTTCATCATTTAAATAAAAAAGAAAAATATATTGGATAAAATTAAACTATTAGCTTTTGCTGATAGTTTTTTTTGAATAGTGTATATTTGTCATAAAATTATTTTTTTATGATATAATTATTATGGTGATACTATGGATGATAAAATAAAACAACATATTAATACTTTATTAACAACCTTACCACATAAACCAGGTTGTTATTTAATGAAAAATAAAAGAAATAATATTATTTATGTTGGAAAAGCTAAGGATTTAAAAAAGCGAGTTACTTCATATTTTAACAAAGTTCATAATGATAAAACACAATTATTAGTAAATGAAGTAGTTGATATTGAACATATTTTGACTAGTAATGAAAAAGAATCATTAATTTTAGAAATAAATTTAATTAAAAAGCATCGACCTAAATATAATGTTATGTTTATGGATGATAAATTTTATCCTTATATAGCAATCACGAAAGAAAAAAATCCACGATTAAAAGTTGTAAGAAATACTAAAAATAAAAAAATGACTTATTTTGGTCCTTATCCAAATTCTAATGCAGCTTGGGATACTTTGAATTTATTGAATAAATTATATAAATTAAGAAAATGTGATAAATTGCCTAAAAAAGAATGTTTATATTATCATTTAGAGCAATGTGTTGCACCATGTATTGTTGATGTGAGTGATGAAGAATATGCTAATATAATCAAGAAAATAAAACACTTTTTAAATGGTAATACTAGTGATGTTATTAAAGAAATAGAAAATAAAATGAATGCTGCAAGTGAAAAATTAAATTTTGAAAAAGCACTAGATTATAAAAATTTAATTGATTCTATTAATACAACAACTAATAAACAAAAAGTTTTCAAATATGATTTAAAAGATCGTGATTATATTGGTGTTTCATATAATAAGGATTATATTTCAATTCAAATTTTAATTGTTAGAAATGGAACATTAATTGAAAGAAATGGTGATATTTTCACTTTAATTGATGATGTTCAAGATACACTAGAATCATTTCTACTTCAATACTATGATTTAAATAGTTTACCAAGTGAAGTATTAATTGAACAAAAATATTGTAGTGAAGTGATTGAAGAATTATTAGATAATAAATTAAAAGTACCTCAAAAAGGTGATCATAAAAAAATGCTTGATTTAGCATGTGAAAATGCTCAAAATTTATTAAAACAAGAATATGAAATGGTTACAAATAATGATAATAAACTTATTGATGCTTTAAATCAATTACAAAATATCCTACAAATGAGTGATAAAATACACCGTATTGAAGCATTTGATAATTCAACTTTACAAGGTAGTAATTCAATAGGTTCAATGGTTGTTTTTGAAGATGGAAAGCCAATTAAAAGTGAATATCGAAAATTTAGAATTAAGGAAACTGAAATTGTTGATGATTATGCCTTTATGAGAGAAGTTTTATATCGTCGTTATTATCGTGTTTTAGTAGATAAGTTAAAACAACCTGATTTAATTATTGTTGATGGTGGTATTGGTCAAGTAAATATTGCAAGAGAGATAATTAGCACTTTTAACTTAAATATTAAAGTTATTGGATTAGTAAAAGATGATAAACATCGTACTTCTCATATATTAGATGATAATTTAATTGAACACAAGATTGATAAACAATCAGAATTATTTTTCCTTTTAACTAGAATTCAAGATGAAGTTCATCGATATGCAATAACTTATCATCGTAAACTTCGTTCAAAGTCAATGTTTTCTTCTGTTCTTGATGATGTAAATGGTATTGGTGAAGTAAGAAAGAAAAAACTTTTAAAACACTTTGAATCATTTAAGAAAATGAAAGAGGCAAGCCTTGATGAAATAAAAGAAGTTTTACCTGAAGAAATTGCTAGTGATTTATTTAATAAATTACAAGAAGAAAATGATAATTAATAAAAACCCTTATGATTAGATGATACTTTATAAAAATATCACTTATAACATAGGGGTTTTGTAATTTTTAATGATTATTTAAAAAATTAATACTTTCAATAATGTCTTTTTGATTACTCATTTCTAAACTAATTGATGCATCAATATCTAATTCTTTTATTAAATCAAAGACTTTTTCATATCCAATTTCACCATTAAGAATTGATTGATGTTTGTCATCAATTCCATCGTTATTATGAATGTGAAAGTGTTTGATATAATCTTTTAATTCAACAATCCATTCATTTAAACTACTCTTGCTTCTTATATTAGCATGTCCTAAATCTAAACAAATATTAAAGATTGGATTATTAATAGTAGTTACTAAATCTTTAAGATATTGATATTCATCCTCAAAGACATTTTCAATATATATTTGAATGCTATTATCTTTATCTTTTAAGAACTCATTCCAAAAAATAATAGAGTTGTGAAGCCAACTTTCATAAAAATAAACATCTTTTAAATAACCAGTATGAAAAACAATGTATTCAGCATTTAATCCTTGAGCGATTTTATAAACTTGATTAAATCTTTTTAATGTTACTTCTTTAATTAAACTATCAAATGTAGCGGGAATTAAATCAAAAAATGGTCCATGAATACCAAAGCTTACTTTATCATAAAGTGGGGCTTGGTATTTTTTTATATGCTCACTTGGATTATCTAAAACATCAGCAATACTAAAATCAATTAGCTCTAAGCCAACATTATATTTATCTATTATCTTTGTATATTCATCTTCTTCAATTAATTGAGAAATATTTAAATTCATTATATCAACTCCAAACAAATTATATCATAAAATGTGTTCTTTATTGCATGAAGTAGTTAAAAATATTATAATTTATACTAGTTTGAGAGGTGAAGTTATGAATAAATTGAATACCTTTATAAGATTTTTTATAATTATTTTTTTATTATTTGTTTACTTTGCTTCAAGATATGCAGATTTCTACTTGTATTTTTTAATTTTAAATGTTTTTTTAGCATACATTCCATTTGAAATTAGTAATTTAACATGTAAGTTTAATAATAAAGTGATAATTATCTTATTATCATTGTTATGGCTTTTATTTTATCCGAATGCTCCATATCTTTTAACTGATTTCTTTCATCTTGAGGCATTAAATATATATGAGCTTACAACAACTTTTAACTTTATTTTAAAAGATTGGATTGTCTTTTCAATAATTACTTGTGGTTTGTTGTTTGGTTTTGTGATTGGTATTATTTCATTGCTTAGAATTGTAAAGAAACTTCAGTTAACATTTTTTTATAATGAAAGTAACTTTAAAACATTTATCTTAATTTTATTAATTACTCTTGCTTCGGGTTTTGCGATTTATTTAGGTCGCTTTCCAAGATTGCATTCTCATTATTTATTTAGTAATCCAATTTTTATTTTAGAAACTATTATACAATCAATTAATCTTAATTCATTTATTTTTACGATTGCTATGTCTTTATGGCAATTGTTTATAATTTATTTAATTAAATTTTTCAAAGAAGATAATATTATTTAGTGTTTAATATTATTTTGCTAATTATTTTTTTCTTCAACCCTAAAACACCTTTAAGGCGAAAACTAGGTGCGGGTATTGACTTGAGGGCTATTTTGTGATATTATGTCAATGTTGTAGACCTCATAGCTACAACCGCACTGAAAAGGTTTAAGTGGACTATCCCACCTTAATAGGCGAGTCTAAGATAAAATGGAGGTGTAATGTACATGTATGCAATTATTGAAACAGGTGGAAAACAAATCAAAGTAATGGAAAATGATGTGATTTTTGTTGAAAAATTAGAAGTAAACGAAGGTGATACAGTTACTTTTGATAAAGTACTAATGGTTGGTGGTGAATCAACTAAAGTAGGTGCTCCATATGTAAGTGGTGCTACTGTAACTGGTACAGTTGAAAAACAAGGTAAAGATAAAAAAATTATTGTTTTCAAATATAAACCAAAGAAAAGTAGTAAAACTAAACAAGGACATCGTCAACCTTATACAAAAATTACTATTAACAAAATTAATGGTTAATAATGACTAAGGTTAAGATTGAGCAACATAATGATTACATTAATTCAATAGAAATTAAAGGTCATGCTATGTTTGCTGAAAATGGAAAAGATATTGTTTGTGCAGCAATCTCAAGTATTGTCTTTGGTACATTAAATGCTTTAATAGAATTTAATTTAACAGAAGATAATATTATTGTTAGTGAAGCTTATATTAAAATTGATATGATTAATGATGATAAACTTCAAATGATTGTTAAGACAATGATTATTCAATTACAAACAATTCAGGAAAGTTATCCTGATTATATACAGATATTAATTAACTAGGAGGTGTAAACCATGTTAAGATTTAGTTTAGATATTCAATTTTTCGCTTCTAAAAAGGGAGTTGGGTCAACAAAAAATGGTCGTGATTCTCATTCAAAAAGATTAGGAGCAAAAAAAGCTGATGGTCAATTTACTCGTGCAGGATCAATCATTTATCGTCAACGTGGAACAAAGATTTATCCAGGTACTAACGTAATGAAAGGTGGCGACGATACATTGTTTGCTACTATTGATGGTACAGTAAAATTTGAAAGAATGGGTAGAGATAAGAAGAAAGTATCGGTTTATCCAGCAGAATAGAGATAAAGCATCCATTGGATGCTTTTGTTTTATGAAAAGGAGGTATGCGAGATGTTTGTAGATAAAGTAAAACTATCACTTGAAGCAGGTGATGGTGGTAATGGTATAGTTGCTTTTCGTCGTGAAAAATATGTACCAATGGGTGGTCCTGCTGGTGGTGATGGCGGACATGGTTCAAATATTATTTTTAAAGGAGATCGAAATCTTTCAACATTGCTAGATTTAAGATATAATAAAATCATTAAAGGTAAAAAAGGTGAAAATGGTATGTCAAAACGCTGCCATGGAAAAGATGCCTTACCAACAATTATTAGGGTTCCTGTAGGAACAATCATAAAAGATGCTAATGATGAATTGATAGCTGATATTACTAAAGATGAACAAGAGGTTATAATTGCTCATGGTGGACGAGGTGGACGTGGAAATGTTCGTTTTGCTACTAACAAAGTTCCTGCTCCAGATATTTGTGAAAATGGAGAACCAGGAGAAAAAATGGATGTTATTGTTGAATTGAAATTATTAGCTGATGTTGGCTTAGTTGGATTGCCAAGTGTTGGTAAATCTACTTTTTTATCAGTAGTTACTGCTGCTAAACCTGAAATTGCTGATTATCATTTCACAACTATTGTACCTAATTTAGGTGTTGTTAAGTCTGATGATGGTAATTCATTTGTTATGGCTGATCTACCAGGTTTAATAGAAGGTGCATCTCAAGGAAAAGGTCTTGGTATTCAATTTTTACGTCATATTGAAAGATGTCGAGTTATTGTTCATATTGTTGATATGGCTGCTGTTGAGGGTAGAGATCCAATTGATGACTTTGAAAAAATTAATAAAGAGTTAGAAGAGTATAATCCATCTCTTATGAAAAGACCGATGATAGTAATCGCAAATAAATTAGATTTAGATACTTTTGAAGATAATTATAATCGTTTTTATGATAAATATCGTGATAAATATGAAATTTTTAAAGTTTCAACTTTGACTCATATTGGTTTAAAAGAAGTTTTATATCGCATTAGTACTCTTTTACAAGAAAACAATACAATTTATGAAACATTTGATACTGTAAAAGTTTATCGCTTTGAAGATGAAGATGCTTTTGAAATTAATAAAGAAGATGGCGTTTACATTTTAAGTGGTCCAAAAGTTGAAAGACTATTTGTTATGACAAACTTTAATACTGAAGAAGGTATTGCTAGATTTGCTAGAAAAATGCGTTATTATGGAATAGATGATGCTTTAAGAGAAAAAGGCTGTCAAAATGGAGATTTAGTAAGAATTGATGATTTTGTTTTTGAATTTATTGAGTAGGTGAAAAAATGGAAAATTATGTAAATTATCTAGTAAAATGGTTACAAGATAGAGTTAATGAAGCAAATGCTAAGGGTTTAATTGTTGGAATAAGTGGTGGAATTGATTCTGCTGTGGTTGCTAATTTAGTTAAATTAGCATTTCCAGATAATAGCCTTGGTTTAATCTTGCCTTGTTATTCTAGTGATGAAGATGTTGAGCATGGACTTTGTGTTGTTAAAGATTGTATGCTAGATTATAAAATAGTTGATTTAGATAATGTATATGACAAATTAGTTCATCAAATTTCATTAGAAATAAATGAAACAAGTAGTTTTCAATTAGCAAAAGCTAATACAAAGGCAAGACTTAGAATGACAACATTATATGCTATCGCTCAAAATTATGGTTATTTAGTATGTGGAACTGATAATGCGTGTGAATGGTATACTGGCTATTTCACAAAGTATGGTGATGGTGGTGTTGATATTGCACCATTAATTCAATTAACTAAAACACAAGTTTATGAATTAGCTCACTATTTTAAAATAAATGATGAGATTATAAATAAACCTCCTTCAGCTGGTCTAATAGATAATCAAACTGATGAAGAAGAAATGCAAGTTAGTTATCAAGAACTTGAAGCATATTTAAATAATGAAAAAGTAAGTGAAAATGCAAAACAAAGAATAGATTTTTTACATAATAGTAGCAATCATAAAAGAAATGGTATTGCTTATCCAACAAAGAAAGTAAGTGAGATAAAATGATTGGTTTTTTAAAAGGTAATATTTTAATGATTAATAAAGATAGTTTAATTGTTGATGTTCATGATGTAGGGTATCATGTCTTAACTCCATTACCTTATGAATATAAAATAAATGATCAAGTTGAATTATTTATCTATACTCATGTTAAAGAGGATCAATTAGTTTTATTTGGCTTTAAAGAACTAGCCCAAAAAGAATTGTTTTTAAAACTTATTTCTGTTAAGGGTGTTGGTCCTAAAACAGCAATCTCAATTCTTTCAAGCATAAATTATGTTAAACTTATTGAAGCTATTGATAATGAAGATATTACTTTTATAAAGAAAATACCTGGAATTGGACTAAAAAGTGCTAGTCAAATTGTTTTAGACTTAAAAGGTAAGTTTGTTGTTGATAGTACTAATATTAATACAGATTTAAGTGATGCATTAGAAGCACTAAGTGCTCTAGGGTATAAAGATAATGAAATTAAAAAAATTGAAAAAGAATTAAATAAAGAAAAATTAAGTACAGAAGAATATATTAAACTAGGATTACAATTATTGTTAAAGTAGGTGAGATAAATGAATAGAATCTTTGATGAAGAAGAAACATTTGAAGAAACACAAGACTTATTATTACGTCCTCAATATTTAAGTGAATATATTGGACAAACTACAATTAAAAATAATTTGAAAGTTTATATTGAAGCTGCACGTTCTCGAAATGAAGTATTAGATCATGTTTTATTATTTGGTCCTCCTGGCTTAGGGAAAACAACACTAGCAACGATAATTGCTAATGAGATGCAAGGTTCAATCAAATATACAAGTGGTCCTGCCATTGAAAAAACAGGTGATTTAGCTGCTTTACTAACTGGATTACAACCAGGTGATGTTTTGTTCATTGATGAAATACATCGTCTTTCTAAAAATATTGAAGAAGTTTTATATTCAGCATTAGAGGATTTTTGTATTGATATTATAGTTGGAAAAGAAGAATCATCACGTTCAATTAGAGTTGATTTAGCACCATTTACTTTAGTAGGGGCAACAACAAGAGCAGGTGATTTATCAGCACCATTACGAGATCGTTTTGGAGTTGTTGAAAGACTAGATTATTATAGTGATGAAGAACTATCACAAATTATTGTTAGAACATGTCGTGTTTTAGAAGCTAGTATTGATGAAGATGCGATTATTGATTTAGCAATTCGTTCTCGTGGCACACCAAGAATTGCTAATAGAATTTTAAAAAGAGTTAGAGACTTTGCTCAAGTTAAAAATAATTCTAAAATAAACAAGGAAGTTGTTGTTGAGGCATTAAGTGCTTTGGGCATTGATGAGTTAGGTTTAGATTTTATTGATCATAAAATAATTTCTTGTATTATTGAATCATTTAATGGTGGTCCAGTAGGATTGGAATCACTTGCAGCAACTATTGGTGAAGAATCTCAAACTATTGAAGATGTTTACGAACCATACCTTTTACAAAAGAAATTATTAAAAAGAACTCAGCGTGGTCGTGTTGTTAGTGATGAGGGTTATGTTCATTATAAAAATATAATTAAAAAGACATAAATTAATTGAGAAATATGGTATAATTAAGATGTTAAGGGACATAAAAAATTCCTCAAATTAAGATATAGGGAACATGCGTCAAAGTATAGTGTGCAAACTTATTTATAAGGAGCCTAAAGTATTTTGCAGTGTACCCACCTGAATAAATTCGGGATTTATCTTTTGTCCTTTAACTTTTTTATTTAGGAGTGTAATATGAAAAAGAAAATATTATTCTTATTTAGTTTATTATTCATATTTGGTTGTCAAGCAAACTTAGAAAAACATTCTGAGTCTTTTTTGTCGTTTGATACATATATTGAATTTACTTCATATACAAATAGTGAGAGTGAGTTTGATGAATATTATAAGTTTACTAAAACAAGTTTTGAAAAGTATCACAAGCTTTTTGATGCATATAACAATTATTCTAAAATAAATAATGTAAAAACAATTAATGATAATGCAGGCAAAAAAGCTGTGGTTGTTGATGATGAATTATTTAATTTAATTGAAAAATCTAAAAAAATGTATCTTGATACTAAACAAAAAAATAATATTGCACTAGCACCTGTAATTTTAGAATATAAGAAAATTATGGATGAGTATGAGAAAAATAAGGATATTAAAAATCCAAGTTTAAGTAAATTAAATAAATTGAATAAGTGTACTAATATTGATAATATTGTTTTAAATTATAATGAAAAAAGTGTATATTTAAAAAAAGCCTGTGCAAAAATTGATGTTGGAAGTGTTGCAAAAGGATATACAAGTAGCATAATCGCAAGACAATTAGAAGAAAAAGGAATGAAATCTGGTATTATAAATGCTGGTGGTAATGTTGTATTAATAGGTAAAAAGGATAATAAAAAAGATTATAGTATTGGTATTGCTAATCCAAATGATCCAAGTAATTATAAAGTTATCATTAAGGAAAGTAACACAAATATTGTAACATCAGGAGATTATCAAAGATATTACATTATAGATGGTATAAAGTATAATCACATTATTGATTCTGATACTTTGAAACCAGCAAATATTAATAAGTCAGTAACAATTATATTAGGTGATGGTTTAATGGCTGATTATTTGAGTACAGAGTGTTTTATGCTTGATTTAAAGGATATTGATGTTTTATCAAAACAATTTTCATTTGAATATGTTGTTATTGATAAAAATGATAAAATTACGATAAGTGAAGGGCTAAAAGATGCAGTTGAAATTAAATAAATACGATATCATTTTGACAATTTTAACAATTATTATTGCTTTTGCTTTGTTGGTGTTTGTTCTTTCAAAAAATAATGATAGTGTTGCTAAGGTTGGTAAAGTTTATTATGAAAATAATATTGTTCATACATTTGATTTAAATGATAATAAACAAGAGTTTTTTGAAATTGAAGCTACAAATGGCTTAGTTAAAATTGAAAAGAAAGATGGAAAAATAAGAGTTATTAATGAAACATCAAGAAATAATATCTGTTCAATTCAGGGCTGGTCTAATTCAACAATTAATCCGATTGTCTGTTTACCTAACAATCTTTATATAAAAATTGAAAATAGTGAAGCTAATGATGAAGTGGATGTGTTTATCAAATGATGTCTAATACGAAAAAAATTGTTGTTTTAAGTTTATTTCTTGCTTTAGCTATAATATTAAATATTGTAGAAAATGTAGTTTTTTCATTTTTTATTATTCCAGGAATAAAAATGGGCCTTGCTAATATTTCAACGATATTTATTTTATATTATTTTGGATATAAAGAAATGTTTTTAGTAAATGTTTTAAGAGTAATACTAGCTAATTTAGTAACAGGATTATTATTTTCAATACCATTTACAATTGCTATATTTAGTAGTGTGTGCAGTATGCTTATTTTATATTTTGTTTTAAAAATAGAGAAATTATCAATTTTTGGAATATCAATGATTCAAGCTGTTGTTTTTAATATCTTTCAAATAATAATAGTTTCATTCTTATATCAATCAAATGTATTCTTTTACTATATGCCATATTTACTAATAAGTGGTGTTATAACTGGATATTTAGTTGCATTAAGTGCTAAGTTTATTATTAAAATTATGGATAAGATTGTCTTATAGGCAATCTTTTTTTGTGCTAGTCTATTAATCATTATATTAAATAGTATTGTTAGGATTAGTTATTTTACCATTTACTTTTAAAAAACAACCACTTACTTTAAACACCTATACATGATAAAATTATATAGTTATAATATTTGTGAGGTGAGATAATGAAAATTCGGTTAGATATTGATCATGCCATTGAAACTGATGAAGTTGTTGTAAGAGCAAAAGAATTTAATGATGATGTTAAACAAATCTATGAATTGCTTAATAGTAAACAAAGCAATAATAATTGCTTAATACTTTATGATGATAATAAAGAATATATTATAAATATTAAAGATATTCTTTTTTTCGAAACAGAATTAGAAAATGTGTATGCTCATACAAAAGACTTTGCATTTCAATGTAAGTTACGTTTGTATGAATTAGAAGACAGATTACCTATTACTTTTATGAGAATATCAAAATCAACAATTATTAATGTTTCTTATGTTTATTCAATTGAGAAAAAATTAAGTTCAACATCATTAGTACAATTCGATGGTTGTAAAAAAGAAGTATATGTATCTCGTCGTTATTATAAACTATTAAAAGAAAAGCTTTTAGAAAGGAGCAGATTATGAAAAAAAACATTACATTTGGACTAGCATTAATTATTTTAGCAATTTTTATAATTCTTAATTCATTAAATTACATAGGTGGTTTTAGTACATTGACAGTTATTTTATCATTTTTATTAGTATGGTTATTACTAGCATCATTGTTTAAAATAGATTTCTTTGGAATTTTTATCTCACTTGGATTAGGTTTTGTTTTATATAAAGAGTATCTTGGTTTTGACTATATCAATTCATTTACAATTATTTTTGTATCAATACTACTTGGAATTGGTTTTTCAATGATTTTTGGTCGAAAAAATGTTTATTATACACATAATAGATTTGAACATTCAAGATACCATCATCATGATGATAGACATGATTATAAAGAAGGGCAATTTCGCGAAAGAGGTACTAATAGAACAAATATTTTTGATGAATCTGATCAACAAATAGAAGACGATGTTATTACATATAGTGCAACACTATGTGATTCAACAAGATTTGTTAGGTCAAAGAACTTAAAAAAGGGCATTTTCAGAGTTGAATTAGGCTCATTAAGTATTTATTTAGATCAAGCTACATTAAGTAGTAATGGAGCTGAAATTGAGTTATTTTCAAGATTAGGAACAATTAAGTTATTTGTTCCAAGAGATACTTTTATTGTTAATGAGCTATCAGCAAACCTTGGAGAAATTAAGTTACCATATAACGATATAGAAGATTTAGAGTATAATAAGATAATTTTAAAGGGTGAAGTAACTCTAGGAGAAATAAAAGTCATTAGATTATAAATTGATTTTTATATAAGAAAATGTTATACTATTTTTATAAAATGAATAGCACTAATTTATGCGGGGGGACTAGAAATAGTTGAGAAGGTAAAACCTGACCCTTAGAACCTGTTAGTTAAGACTAGCGTAGGGAGCATGTTATCTTAATCAATAACACTAACCTACAATAGTTAGTGTTTTTTATTTTAAAAAAAATAAAAGGAGATGTATTAAGATGTTTAAAACAAAAGAGATAGTAAATATTGCATTATTAGCTGCACTAGCATTTTTATTATCACAATTCGAATTATTTAAAATGCCTCAAGGAGGTAGTATTACTTTATATTTAGTGCCATTATTTTTTGCAGCATTTAATAATGATTTAAAAACAAATGTTTTTATTGCAATAGTCACAGCAACTCTTCAAGTATTAATTGGTGGTTATATTTTAAATCCAATTCAAGTAGTATTAGATTACTATCTACCAATTTTACTAATATGTACTTGCCAAGTTTTCAAATTAAATAGATACTTAAATTTATGTATTGGTTCTCTTTTAGCAATGTTTTCTTATGTTGTTTCAGGAATGGTATTCTTTGAAACACCATTTATTGCTTCAATAGGGTATAATGCTACATTCTTTATTCCAACAATCATTTTAAATATTATTGTATTTAGTATTATTAACCCAAGATTATCAGCTGTCTATAATAAATAGACAGATAAATAAAACAGGAGCCAAATGGCTCCTTATTTTTTTACTGTTCTTAAATATTCAATTTTCTTAAAGTGTTTATCAAATTTTAGTTTTGTTTTACTTCTATCATAAGTTGCATCATTAAAATGTGCTAAACCTTTTATTTTCATGCCATCATCATAATTTGAAACAACAATTCCTACTAAAGAGAAATCTTCATATCTTGTTTTATGTTTATCATATTCAAAAATAGCCCACTTTTTTTTGATTGCCATTTTTGCTTGAATACCAGTTTTTCGAGACTTTGTTTCATAGATAATTTTGTTATCATAATCAATAATATCAGCTTCAATTCTAATTGAATGTAAAGTTATAACACGATTTGTTGAATAATTATCACTTAATAAATTTCTTTTTTTTAAGTATTTTATTGCTTCTAATTCAGCTTTATCGCCTTCTTTAGGAAGTTTATTGATTGATCTTTCAAATAAAAAATAAGATTTTTCAAAACCATATTTTTTAACTTTATCTTCTTTCATTGATTCAACAATACTTATTCGATATTTCCTTTTTTCAATAGGTATTTTATTTTTCATTTACTTCACCTTGTTCTTTAATATAAATCAAACTTTTGTTTGAACATGGTATAGTTACTAAAGCTTTAAGATAAACTATTACCATTAATATTATAACATATTTTACAGATATTTTCTAATAAAAGCTATCTAATAAAAAAACAATATGAACCAAAAATATAATAATGGTTATATTGTTTATTGATATAACTTAATTTCTTTTTAAATTATATTTAATTATTATTTTCTTTAATACTAAGTGTATGATCATCTAAAAACAATTCATCAGGAGTAGTCTCTAGGTATTCTGCAATCTTAACAGCAAGATCATAAGATAATTTACGTGAACCTTTTTCAATTAATGACAAATAACTCTTCGAAATTCCAAGTTTTTTAGCAAGTTCATCTAAAGATATCTTTTTATTTTTTCTTGTATAGTGAAGTAATTCGTATTTATACATGTCAATTTAACTCCTTTCAATAAGCATTTTTTAATTGTTTACTATTGTTATTGTATCAAATTAAATCAATTTGTCAAAGGAAAAATTATATACAATAGTGTACTTTTTGTTTTTATGATTTAAAAAGTAATTTTTTTCATGATAAATAAATCATGATTATTTAATATTGACTTTACAATGATATAAAAAAAATCAAAGCAACACATTGTTTTTCTATAAAATTATGTTATAATACTATTGGGTGATACTTATGGATTTAAAACAACTTAATTATTTTATTGCAGTAGTTGAAAATGATTTTAATCTTTCAAAAACTTCAAAAAAATTAGAAATTACACAACCAACTTTATCTCAAATGATTATTGAATTAGAGAAAGAGTACAATGTTAAATTATTTGATAAAGAGTATGGAAGATTTAAAAGATTAACAAAGATTGGTAATAAGTTTTATACAGATGCTAAGATAATTGTTGGAAAAATGGAACAATTAAATTATGAACTTAGACAACAAAATGATATGTTCAAAGGACGTGTTCGTATTGGAATACCACCTTTAATATTATCTTTCCTATGTTCAAAATCAATTCCAGCTTTTATTACTGAAAATGCTGATATAAGATTAGAAATAATTGAAGATAATGCTTATGTTTTATATGATATGCTACAAAAAAATGAAATTGATTTAGCAATCACAACTGAGCCTATTAATCATAAAGACATTATAACAAACAAAATTTATAATGATACTATTGCATGTTATGCAAGAAAAGATCACTCGTTTTCACAAAAACGCTTTGTAGCATTAGATGATATAGCAAGCGAAAAGATTATGAGCTTAAATGATGATTACATTATTTTTCATCAAATTAATAAAGCATTTAAAAGTAATGATTTAGATCCAGATTATTATTTTAAATCAGGTCAATGGGATTTACTTTTAGAAATGGCTGTTTATACTAATGGAGTAGCTTTACTACCAAAACAGTTTTCTAATATGAATCGAACAATTGATATTACACCAATTGAAATTAAACCTGTTATTCCATGGGAGATTGTAATTGCCTATAATCAGCACATTATTAAAACTCCTGATGTGAGAAGAGTAGAAGATTTTTTCATTAATTTTTATCGATAGGTTGCTATTGAATAAAAATTAGTTTATAATTGTATTCAATACGATGAAATGAAGTATTAGCTAATAAGTTTTTTTAGAGACTTGATGGTTGGTGAAAATCAAGATAATGAGTTAGTGAACTAGTCATGGAGTAGTTTTGATGAAACTAAGTAGTCAAAAACGTATGCTTGCGTTAAAAGCTTGAGTGCATATCTAAAATTTAGATATGAATTAAGGTGGTACCGCGAAATATTCGTCCTTATTTATAAGGGCTTTTTTTATTATAGGGGGTAAAATATTATGAGTTATAATCATCAAGAAGTGGAAAAGAAATGGCAAAAATATTGGGAAGATAACAAAACATTTAAATGTTATGGAGATGATCCAAAAGAAAAATTATATATTTTAGATATGTTTCCATATCCAAGTGGTGCTGGATTACATGTAGGTCATCCTGAAGGGTATACTGCTACTGATATTTTTTCAAGATTTAAAAGAATGAAAGGGTTTAATGTACTTCATCCAATGGGATGGGATGCATTTGGATTACCTGCTGAACAATATGCTATTGAAACAGGTAATCATCCAAGAGAGTTTACACAAAAGAATATTCAAATTTTTAAAAGTCAAATTAAAGCACTTGGATTTTCTTATGATTGGGATCGTGAAGTTGATACAACTGATCCAGAGTTTTTTAAATGGACTCAATGGATTTTTATTCAATTATATAATAAAGGACTTGCTGAAATTCAAGATGTTGAAGTTAACTGGTGTCCCGATTTAGGTACAGTTTTAGCAAACGAAGAGGTTTTGAATGTTGATGGAAAAATGTTATCAGAAAGAGGTAATTTCCCTGTATTTAAAAAACCAATGTCACAATGGGTTTTAAAAATCACTGAATATGCTGAACGTTTACTTGAAGATTTAGAGATAGTTGATTGGCCTGAAAGCATTAAAGAAATGCAAAGAAACTGGATTGGAAAATCTGAAGGTGCTCAATTAAGCTTTAAAGCTGAAAATTGTGATGAGTATATTGAAGTTTTTACAACAAGACCTGATACATTGTTTGGTGCAACTTATATGGTACTTGCACCTGAGCATAACTTAGTTTCAAAATTAGTTACTGCTGATTGTTTAGAACAAGTTACTAAATACCAAAATGAAGCAAAAGCAAAAACTGATTTAGAACGTACTGAATTAAATAAAGATAAAACAGGTGTATTTATTGGTTCATATGCTATAAATCCTGTTAATAATAAAAAAGTACCTATTTGGATAAGTGATTATGTTTTAGCAAGCTATGGTACTGGAGCAATCATGGCAGTACCTGCGCATGATGAAAGAGATTATGAGTTTGCAAAAGAATTTGATTTAGAAATAGTTCCAGTTATTGAGGGTGATATTTCTAAAGAAGCTTATACAAAAGATGGAAAACATATTAATTCTGAGTTTTTAAATGGTATGAAAAATAAAGAAGCTATTTCAACTATGATTGAATATTTAAAAGAAAAAGAAATTGGTATTCCAAAAGTTAATTATAAATTAAGAGATTGGTTGTTTGCTCGTCAACGTTATTGGGGAGAACCATTCCCAGTAATTCATTATGAAGATGGAACTATTGAGATTGCTAAAGAAGAAGATTTACCAATAGAACTTCCTGAAATGGAAGACTTTAAACCTAGTGGAACAGGAGAATCACCACTTGCTAATGCAAAAGAATGGCTTGAAGTTGTTAGAGAAGATGGTGTTAAGGGAAGAAGAGATACTAATACAATGCCTCAATGGGCAGGATCAAGTTGGTATTATATTGCCTTTATTATGAAATCTGAAGATGGTTATCTTGATTTAGATAGTAAAGATACACAAGAATTAATAAATAAATGGTTACCAGTTGATTTATATGTTGGTGGGGCAGAACATGCTGTACTTCATTTACTATATGCTCGTTTCTGGCATAAAGTATTATATGATTGTGGTGTTGTTAAAGCTAAAGAACCATTCCAAAAATTATTTAATCAAGGTATGATTTTAGGAGAAAACGGTGTCAAAATGTCAAAATCTCTTGGGAATGTTATTAATCCAAATGATATAATTGCTAGTCATGGTGCTGATTCATTAAGATTGTATGAAATGTTTATGGGTCCATTAGATCAAATGAAAAAGTGGTCAACTACTAGCCTTGATGGAGCACGTCGTTTTATTGATAGAGTTTATCGTTTGGTTAATAAAGAAGATATTGTATCAAATGAAAATGATGGAGAACTTGATTTAGTTTATAATCAGACTGTGAAAAAAGTAACTAGTGATTTTGAAAAACTTGACTTTAATACTGCAATATCACAAATGATGATATTTGTTAATGAAGCATATAAAACTGATAAAATTTATAAAGAACATTTAAAGGGATTTATTCAAATGTTTTCATGTATTTGTCCTCATGTTGGTGCTGAAATGTGGGAAAAACATGGTTTTGAAGAAGAATTAAGCTATTGTGCATGGCCAAGTTATGATGAAAGTAAAATAGTTGTTGATGAAATTACTATTGTTGTTCAAGTAAATGGTAAAGTTCGTGCAAAAATTGAGACTACTTTAAATATTAGTGAAGAAGAGTTTAAACAAAAAGCATATAGTGTTGAAAATGTTAAAGCTCATATTGATGGAAAAGAAATTATAAAAGAGATATTTGTTAAAAATAAATTATTAAATGTGGTTGTTAAATAATGAAAAGATTACTTTGTCTTATTTGTTGCTTGTGTTTAGTTGCCTGCTTTAATGGTGGTGATACTAGACAACAGGAATACTATGAATATTTAAAAATTTTAGATAAGAGTAGTGAGTATTCAAAAAAAGAAGCGCCTTGCACAATAAAGGCGTATCAAACTACAAGTGATTATAGTAAGTATCATTATTATATTGTGATTAGTGATCCTAAAATTAAACTAGAAAAATTGAAGGTTGTTGCTTATCCTATTGGTTATAAAAATGATGAGATTATACCTAATTTTAATATTTTAGAGGATGTTGATATTACAACCTTTAACAATAAACAAAGTGCAATTAAGTTGAACTATTTTAGTGAAAATAATTATACTCAATTTAAAGTATTATTAAGTTATCAAAATGATGGTTCAAATTATGAAGAAATTTATTTAAAAGACATTGTTGTTGAATAGGAATAAAAAAAGATTACTGATTTTTTTCAATAATCTTTTCTTTTTATTTAATTTTAACTAACTTTCCATTTTTATCATATTTATATTTCTTTTCACTTGTAATTTTATACTTTTTACCATTTTTCTTATATTTTCTAATGATTTTATAGGCATTACCATTGTCATTTGACTTTAATTGTCCTTTTTTATTGTAACGATAAATAGTTTTTTTATTAAATACTCCGTTTTTATATGAAGCATTTGCTTTTTCTTTAATTACTTTATTTTCACGATATTTGATAGTTGTTCTTTTAGTTATTTTACTATTTTGGTACTTATATGTAGATTTTGATTTTACAGTTAAGTTTTCATTGTTATAAGTAGGAAAATATTTGTAAATAATTCTTTTTTTAAGATAACCATAATTATCATAATTATATGTTATTTTCTTTGTAAATGAGTTTAATCCATAGATTAGTTTTTCAGTATATTTTGTTTTTTGCCATTTAGTATTGTAGTATGTCTTTGTTTCAGTATGACATTCACTTTGAAACTCACAAATTGTGCATGTTTTAACATACCCATTCCAACTACAAGTGCTTGCAGCATCAATTTTATTGGTAATTAATATTGTTAAACTAAATACCATAAATAATGCTAATAATAATTTTTTATTTTTCATAATTTTTCCTCCATTTCTTTCTTTAATTAAATTATATAATAAAAAAATAAATATACAAGTATTTTTTATAAAGAGAGTAACAATTTTCAAATAAAAAAATATTAGCTAAAAAACTAATATTTCTCTTATTTTAATAAGTTATGTGTATCTTCAATATTACTGTTTTCGTTTTCTAAAAAGTTAACTACAAACTTATCATCTTTATCATATCTAGGAATAAGATGCACGTGGTAATGAAATACTGTTTGTCCAGCATCTACTTTATTATTATTTAATAAGTTAATACCATTAGCATTTAATTTTTCACTTAAAGTATTCGCTAATTTTCGTGCGACTTTGTATACCTTAGCCATACTTTCATCATCAATCTCATAAATATCTTTAGCGTGTTTTTTTGGTATTACTAATGTATGACCTTTAGTTGTTTGACTAATGTCTAAAAAAGCTAAAACATCTTCGTCCTCATAAATTTTATACGATGGAATTTCACCACTAACAATCTTACAAAATAAACAATCTTCCATTTTCTTCACTCCTTTTTTTAACATTGTATCAAGACAAATCATGATTGTAAATGAATTATTTAATTTATTATCGTTTCGTTTGGTTATAAGGCATTATTATGTTAGAATTACAGTGTAATAATAAGGATTATATAGAAAGAAAGGGTTGTGTGTAATAGTGTCAACTTTAAAAATTGAAAATTTACATGTAAGCGTAGAAGGAAAACAAATTTTAAAAGGTGTTAATTTAGAGGTTAATACTAATGAAATTCATGCAATAATGGGGCCTAATGGTAATGGTAAATCAACATTGCTACTTGCGATTATGGGACACCCAAAATATACGATTGATAGTGGAAAGATATTTTTAGATAATATAGATATTACTAATATGGAAGTAGATGAGAGATCTCGTGCTGGTCTATTTTTAGGTATGCAATATCCTACTGAAGTATCTGGAGTAACAAACTCTGATTTTTTGCGTGCAGCAATTAACTCTCATAATGAAAAACCTGTTTCACTGTTTAAATTTATTAAAGAACTTGATGGTGAGATTGCTAAATTAAAAATGAAGGAAGATTTAGCTCATCGTTATTTAAATGATGGATTCTCGGGTGGAGAAAAGAAAAGAAATGAAATTTTACATATGAAATTATTAAAACCAAAAATTGCTTTATTAGATGAAATTGATTCTGGATTAGATGTTGATGCATTAAAATTAGTTAGTGATGCTATTAATGAAATGAAGTCTGATAAATTTGGGTGTTTAATTGTATCTCATTATGAAAGATTTTTTGAGTTAGTTAAACCTTCTCATGTTCATGTACTTGTTGATGGTGTAATTGTTAAGAGTGGTGGATATGAAATTATTCAAAAAATTGATGTTGATGGTTATGATTGGATAAAATCAGAACTTGGAATTGAATTTAAAGATGAAAATGAAATTGATTTTGCTAGTCTTTAAGGAGGGAAACTATGAAAAAAAATATACAAGTTATTAATGATGAAATAGTTTCTAATTTAGAGTTTGATGTTAATTCAAAAACAATTGTTTTTAATATTAATAATAGTTGTGATGTTGATTTATTTTTAGAAAATAATAAAAAAGATATAAAAATTAATTTTTATAATAATTGCCATGTTAATTTAACAAGTATATTTTCAAAAGGTGAAAGTAATATTAGTTATATTTTAGGTAATAGTACATATTTGAATGAGTTTGTTATTGTTGAGGATGATAATATTGACCTTGTTATAAATAAAAAAATAACTCAATCAAAAGATAGTGTATATGAGGTTTCCAATGGAGTATTTAGTGATGCGAATGTTGATGCAAATATTGTTGTTGACTTAGATGGTATTAATGCAAAGGCTTTACATAATGTTGCTTTAATTGCCAGAAATGATAATAAAAAACATTTTAATGTTACGATAAATAATAATGAAAAAATGACAATTGGAGAGTTAAATAACTTTGGTGTTGTTAAAGATAGTGCATCTGTAATATTTAATGGAACTGGATTTATTAAGAAAGGTGCTAGCTTATCACAAGCTCATCAAGAATCAAAAATAATTACTTTTGATCCAAATGTTCAAGCACAAGCTAATCCTTTTTTAATTATTGATGAAGCAGATGTTGAAGCAAGTCATGCTGCTGCTGTTGGTAAAATGGATGAAGAACAACTTTATTATATTCAATCAAGAGGTATAAATTATGATGATGCTTCTAAGTTGATAACTTATGGTTATTTAAAACCGATTTTAAATAAAATAAATGATGAAAAATTAAAAGAAAAACTTGAAAAATTAATTGAGGAGAAGGTGAATATCTAATGTTTGATATAAAAAATGTAAGAAAACAATATCCAATGTTGAATGGTGTTGAAATGGATGGACATAGTTTAGTTTATCTTGATAGTGGTGCAACTGCTTTAAAACCACAATGTGTTATTGATAAAGTTGTAGAGTATTATTCAACTTATTCAACTAATGCTCATCGTGGTGATTATGCTTTATCTCATCGTACTGATAGTGAATATGAAAATGTTAGAAAAATTGTTCAAAAGCTTATTAATAGTAAATCTGAATTAGAAATTGTCTATACTTATGGAACTACTCACAGTATTAATATGTTAGCTCATGGTATTAAACATAAACTTAAAAAAGGTGATGTAATTTTAATAAGTGAGTTTGAACATGCTTCAAATGTTTTACCTTGGTTTAGATTAAAAGAAGAAATTGGTATTGAAATTGAATATGTTAAATTAAATGAAAATCATGAATTAACTGTTGAAAATTTTAAAGCTGCAATGCATGATAAGGTTAAAATTGTTGCTTTAGCACATATTAGTAATGTTTTAGGATATATTTTAGATATGAAAGAAATCACCAAAATTGCTCATGAATATGGTGCGATTGTTACTGTTGATGGTGCTCAATCTGTGCCACATATTCCAGTTGATGTTCAAGATTTAGATATTGATTTCCTATCATTCTCTGCCCATAAATTAGGTGGTCCTACAGGAATTGGTGTTTTATATGGTAAATATGATTTATTAAATGAATTAGAGGCATATAATCTTGGTGGTGGAATGAATACAAGAATTGAATGTAATACTTGTTATTACATAAAAAATGCTCCATTTAAATTTGAAGCTGGTACACCAGCAATTGAAGCAACAATAGGAATGGGAAGAGCTATTGAATACTTAATGGAACTAGGTCTTGCTAATATACATGAACATATTGAATCAATTAGAAAGCATGCTATTACAAGATTAAAAAATGAAGTTGAAGATATTATTATTTATAATGAAAATAGTATAAGTGGTCCTATTTCTTTTAATGTTAAAGGTTATGAAGGAGCAAGAGCTCAAGATATTGGTTCTGCTTTAGCAACCAGAGGTATTGCAGTTAGAACTGGTGAGCATTGTGCTAAATTATTAGTTGATGTTTTAGAAACAAAAGGAAGCGTTCGTGCTAGTTTATATTTATATAATTCAATTGAAGATATGGATCGTTTAGTTGATGCATTGATTGAGATCACGAAGGGAGATGCATTAGATTGGCTACTATAAATGACCCTATGATTTTAAGACAAATAATAATGGATCATTATGAAAATCCACGTAATCGTGAATTAATTAGTGATGATGGTTATTATAGTGTAAGGAAAGATAGTGAATCGTGCATTGATGATATTACAATGCAAGTTAAATTTAATAATGATATTATTGAAGATATTAGATTTGATGGTGAAGCTTGTACTATTTCAACTGCTTCAACTTCAATCTTAACTGAGCTTGTTATTGGAAAAACAATTGATGAAGCATTAAAAATAATTGAAAACTATCAAAATATGATTTTTGAAAAGGAATATGATGCTGATATTTTAGAAGAAGCTATTGCTTTTCAAAATGTTCATAAACAAGCTAATCGTATTAAATGTGCAACAATTGGTTTTGATGCATTAAGTGAAATAATTGCCGACTATAAGGGAGGTAATGTTAATGAGTAATGATATTCCTATTAATGATGAATATGAATTTGGTTTTCATGATAAAGATGTAAGTGTTTATAAAACTGAGATTGGCTTAACTAAAGAAACTGTTATTGAAATCTCAAAATTAAAAAATGAACCTGAATGGATGTTAGAATTTAGGCTTAAAGCTTATGATCATTTTATTAAAAGTGAGATGCCTACATGGGGTGCTGATTTAAGTGGATTAAACTTTGCTGATTATACATATTATATTAAACCAAGTGATAAGCAATCTAATGATTGGAATGAAGTTGATGAAACAATTAAGGATACATTTGATAAATTAGGTATTTTAGAGGCTGAAAAAGAGCATCTAGGGGGTGTTAGCACTCAATATGAATCAGAAGTTGTTTATCATAATATGCTAGCTGAAGTTGAAGAAAAAGGTGTTATTTTCTTAGATACTGATAGTGCATTAAGAGAATACCCTGAATTATTTAAAAAGTATTTTGATACAGTGGTATCTTATAGTGATAATAAATTTGCTGCTTTAAATGGGGCTGTTTGGTCAGGTGGTTCATTTATCTATGTTCCTAAAGGTGTAAAGTTAGATAAACCATTACAATCTTATTTTAGAATTAATTCTGAACAAATGGGACAGTTTGAAAGAACATTAATTATTGTTGATGAAGGTGCAGATGTTCATTATGTTGAGGGGTGTACTGCTCCTGTTTATAGCAATGATTCATTACATGCTGCTGTTGTTGAAATTATTGTTCATGAGAATGCTAGTTGTCGTTATTCAACTGTACAAAATTGGTCGAATAACATTTTAAATCTTGTT
This sequence comes from Bacilli bacterium PM5-9, assembly GCA_029893765.1. Taxonomy (NCBI): domain Bacteria; kingdom Bacillati; phylum Bacillota; class Bacilli; species Bacilli bacterium PM5-9. The sequence continues at coordinate 64,136 of JARXZD010000002.1, read as the reverse complement.
ACTAAAAGAGCTTATGTTCATGCTCATGGAACTATGGAATGGATTGATGGAAATATTGGTTCATCAATTACAATGAAATATCCTGCTTGTATTTTAGCTGGAGAATATGCTAAAGGAACAACTATTTCTATTGCTGTTGCTTCTAAGGGAATGTATTTAGATGCTGGTTCAAAAATGATTCATTTAGCAAAAAATACTTCAAGCAATATTATTTCAAAATCTATTGCACGTAATGGTGGTAAAGTTAATTATCGTGGTTTAGTAATGCTTAATGAAAAGGCGTTGAATGCTAAAGCAAAAGTTGAATGTGATACTTTGTTGTTAGATAATATTTCTACATCTGATACTATTCCATCAAATATTGTAAAAAATAATCAATCAACAATAGAACATGAGGCTACTGTAAGTAAAGTAAGTGAAGAACAACTTTTCTATTTAATGAGTAGAGGTCTTACTAGCGAACAAGCTACTGAAATGATAATTATGGGCTTTATTGAGCCATTTACAAGAGAATTGCCAATGGAATATGCTGTTGAGCTTAATCAACTATTAAAAATGGAAATGGAAGGTTCAATTGGTTAATTTAATATATAAAGGATTGTTAATTTTTTTAACAATCTTTTTTTATTAATTTTTTAGGTTTTTTTAATTTTTTGTTTAATATGTAATTGAGGGGATTAAATGGAAAATGTTTTTAATAGTTTAATAGATAATGCTTTAAAAGAAAATGCTAGTGATATTCATATTGAATTTGAAAATAATAAATATTGTTTAATATCGTATAGAATAAATGGGAAAGTTATTCAAAAAGCAAAACTAACTAGTAGTAATGCAAATAAGTTAATTAATTATATTGTTTTTAAGGCAAATTTAGATGTTGTTGATAATCAAACATTACATACTGGGATAATTAAGTACCTATTTAATAATAGAGAAATTTCTTTAAGAGTTAGTGTGGTTTTCGCTCAATACTCTAAAGGGATTGTAATTAGAATATTAAATAATCATAAACTTATATTAATAGAAAACTTAAGTATTATAAATAATAATTATTATCAATTAAAAGAAATATTATCATATAAAAATGGTTTGATAATTTTTTCTGGTAAGACTGGTTCTGGCAAAACAACAACTCTTTATGCCATAATTGAAGCAATAAAAATGGTATCAAACAAAAAAATTATTACTTTAGAAGAACCTATTGAAAGAGAGATTAATGATATTCTTCAAATAAGTGTTAATAGTGAGATAATTACTTATTTTGATGTTTTAAAACAAGTGTTAAGACATGATCCAGATGTTATTGTAATCGGTGAAATTCGTGATGAAAGTGACTTAAAACTTGCTATTCAAGCAGCGTTAAGTGGTCATTTAGTTATAACAAGCATGCATGCAATGAGTGCTGTATTCGCAATTAATAGATTATGCGAATTAAAAATATCAAATAGTGATTTAAAGGCTTGTTTAAAATTAATTTCATATCAAGAATTATTTTACACTAGTGCAAAAGAGCCTTTTTGTATTTATGAGTTTATAAATAATGAGCAGGTTATAGATTATTTGAATGATAAAAGTATTAATTATAATAAAATAATTGATTATAGAAATGCTTTAAAAAAGGAAGTTGACTTTTATGAAGGTAAATGAAGATATTGTTCTTAAACTTGTTGCAAGCACTTATAGACAGGGCTATTCACTAAATAAAATTTTAGATACATTATTACAATTTAATTTAATTGATAAAAAAATGAATTACGATATTAAAGAAAAGCTTAAACAAAATTTATCTTTAATCGAATTACTAAATAATCTCATAAAAAATAAAGTGATTATCGAATATATTATTTTTTATCATAATTATTATTCTTTAAGTGATGCGATTGAAAAATCAATAGCAATCTCTAAAGAAAAACAACAAATAAAAAAAGAAATTGTTTCATCATTAGTATATCCAGTAATTTTAATTGTAATGACATCTTTTGCTTTACTTTTTATTTCACAATATATTGTTCCACAACTTATTATGCTTAATCCAAGTGCAGTTAATGATTATAATTATATTATCTTTTTCTTGAAGTTTGTTCCTCTTTATATATCAATTTTTATTATTTTACTTATCGTTATTTACTTCATATCAATAAAACTTATAAAAAGTAATTTTATAAAATATATTAGTATATTTATAAAAATACCATTTGTAAGTTTTGCTATAAAATATTACTCAACTTTTATGTTTGCTTTATATTTAAAAGAGATAATAAAGAATGTACCTTTATCTAGTGATAGTATTTTCACCTTAAAAAAACAAACAAATAATATTTTTGTAAAATTTTTATGTGAAACTATAATTATAAGGTTAAAAAAAGGTGATCATGTTTTTATGGTAATTAATTCTAGTAACTTATTACAAAACGATTTAAAGCAAACATTATTGCTTGCTAATAATTCAAAGGAGATGTCACTTTTATTAGATGATTATTTTGAGCTGAAAATTGATATTTTAAAGAAAAAAATCAAAGTATTTCTTGCAGTATTTGTTCCAATTATTGTTAGTTTTATTGGTGTATTATTAATTTTAATGTATTTATTAATTATGCTGCCTGTTTTAAATATGAGTGCTACTTTATAAAAAAGGGGGAGATAATTATGCTTAAAAACAAGAAAGGTTTTACGATGATCGAGATGATTATTGTCATCAGTATTATTGCATTACTATTACTTTTAATAATTCCAAATATTAATGAAAAACAAAAAATGATAAATTTAAAGGGATGTGAGGCATTAAAAGAAACAATTAACTCACAAATATATTTATACGAAATAAAACATAATAAATTACCAACTTCAACATCAGATTTAGTTAAAGAGGGGTTTATTAAAGATGAGCAAACAAAATGTAAAAATAACTTAAGTATCGTAATTGAAAATGGTCAAGCTAAAATTAAATAGTAATGGTTTTGTTTTAATTGAGGTAGTTGTTGTGATTATGATAATTAGCGTTATCTTATTAACAAATTTATCTATCTATAATAATTCAAATGTTTTTAATTTTTATTTAAGTGAAGATAAATTATTAGAAACAAAATTAAATGCAGCAAAGCAATTAGCACTTAATTCAAAAAACATTGTAGATATTAAATTTAATCAAAATACTTTAATCATTCAAAGAAATAGTTATATTGAAACAAATACTTTTAAAACAATAAATTTTGAAACTAGCAAAGAATTATATTTTAATAAGAATGGTAATCTTAATCAAGGTTATACATTGTTATTTAAACATGGCATTAAATATAAGAAATTAATTTTTTATCTAGGAAAAGGGTGGTATAAAATTGAATAAGGGTTTTATGATGTATGAAGCATTAATTGTATTTTTTATTGTTAGTTTTATAATAATATCAAGCTTATCATTAAATACAAGTGTAATGAATAATAATAGAAAAATTGAAAATAAAATAGATAATTTGATAAAAAATAAATATCAAAAAATAGAAAGTTGTGATATAAATTGCTTAATAAAAAAGGCTTTATGGCAATAGAAATGTTGATATATTTTATTCTTGCAACACTATTAATTTTAATTTTTTCAACAATATTATTAAGGAGTGTAAATTACAAAAATAATGATAGTATAAAAGTTTATCAATCATTAGATATTTTAAGAAAATCACTAATAAAATACCAAAATGTAACTAACTTTAAAAGTAATGAAATAGAGTTTGCTGATCATGTTAGAGTAAAGATAGAAAAAAATCAAGTTTATGAAACGCCAGGATATATGCCTTATCTGCAAAAAATAAAGAATGGAAGATTTATTTTTGATGGTAAAAACTTGGAAATTGAATTTAGTTATAAAGATAATTTTTATAAACAAATAATTTTTTATGATAAAGAATAAAAAAGGTACAATTACTTTACTTGGTATATATATTTGTTTATTGTTTCTATTTTTAGCTATTATTTCTAAATCAATTTTATTAGAGAACTATCATTACTATAAATTTAATAACAATAAATATAACTTGTTTTTAATTGAGAATGCTATTGTTAAGAATATATATGATGATTATAAAAATGTTAATTATAGTAATGGTATTGTTAGTTATAAAAGTATTATAAAGGTGGTAAATGATGATATTCACTATACAATTAAGCTGAGTGTTTATAGTGATATTTATGAATATAATATTATTTATGATAATGTTTGTGAAAAAATAATTGAGTTTAATAATGTTAGTGTTATTAATGAAATTGTATAGATTTAATTTTTTTGGGGGAATTTATGTTTGTAAATAATTTGAAAATAAAATTTTATACATATATTCAATATATTAAACAAAATTTTATGTATACATTTGCAATTTTTTTAATAATTTTTATTGTAGTGTATGTTATGTTTATTGCGACTTTAAATATGGAGTATAAAATAACTTCATCAAGTGTTTTAATATCATTATTAGGTATATTAGTTGTGAATCAACAAAATAACAAAAATCAAAAAACTGATATTATTATAAAAAAGGCACAATTTACAAATGAGTTTATTTTTAAGTTTAAAGAACATATGCCAAATATGTATTGGAATTCATTTCATAGTGAAAATATGATAATAACTGATAAGCTTGTCGAACTAAAAAAAAGAGTTAGTAAAACTGAAATGAGATTGTGTGATATTGAATCTTTTAAAGATATTTTAGGCGAATTAAAACTTACATATGATGATATTTATAAAGCACATAGTGATTACTTTGGTGATTTTGAAAAAATAAAAAAGCATTTATTTACTAAACCTAGATTGTCAGAGTCTGTAAATTATAATGTGCATTATCAAAAACATATGGAACCATTATATAATATGCCAACTATTGATGAAATTGATAGTTTAAATGAAATTGATAAAAAGAAATTGCAATCTTATAGAAATGAAATAATTAACAATATATTGTCTGCATCTAAAGAAATATATGCCGACACATTTAATGATTTAGAGTGCATTTCACACTTTGTTATGTTTAATTTAATTGACCTTGAAAAAATAACTGATTTAATTTATAATCCATTTAATTACTTTGTAAAACAAAATTATATATTCTTAATGGCATCTATTTTAAAGGGAATAGATAGTGGGAATAATCTATATTCCAATATTGCTTTGTTGGATAAAAAAATAAAAATTGAAAAAGATAAGCGCAATTTCAAAAAAAATAAAATTAATAATAAACTTCAAAGGAATAAAATAAAACATAATAAAGAAATTCAAAAAATTAATCAGGAGCGTGGAGATACTATATGTTAATAATTAACTTGTTAAATATGACTTATACTGTTATAATTAGATAAATAAAGGAGGTAATTTTGTGAATATAGGTGGAACTGAATTTTAGGCAACTGTATTGTAGTTGCTTTTTTATTTTAAAAATAATTAAATATACAATTAACTTTCATTTTGCAATGAAAGAAAGATAATATTTTTCATTATATATAAAATAGTATTTTAAACAAAATAAAAATTATGATATAATATTTTAGGGTGATAAAATGAATGTTTACGATGTTATTAATAAAGAAGCTTTAGATGGCATTATTATTACTTCACCAATAAATATTAGGTATCTTGCTAAGTTTACAGGAACAAGCGCAATTGTTTTAATTTTAAAAAATAAAAATTTTATTTTTGTTGATTCAAGATACTATGAACAAGCATTAAATCAATGTGATAATTATGAAGTTGTACTTTATAAAAAAGTTGATTTATTTCAAAAGATTAATGATATTCTTCTTAAAAATAAGATTGAGATTATTGGATTTGAAAGTGAGAGAATGGTTGTTAGTGAGTATAACGATTTTAGTGAGTCACTAAATTGTAATTTAAAAGCAATTACTCTTAATCAAGTAAGAACAGTTAAAACTGAAAATGAATTATCATTAATAAAAAAAGCTTGTGAAATTACAGATATGGCTTATTCACATTTATTAAGTTATATTAAAATTGGTATGAGTGAAAAAGAAGTAAACATTGAACTACAAAAATTTATTTTGGAAAATGGCTCTTCAGGATTATCATTTGATACAATTATTGCAAGTGGTAAAAGAGGAAGTATGCCTCATGGAGTAGCAAGCGATAAATTAATTGAAGAAAATGATTTTATCACAATAGATTTTGGTGTCTTTTATAATGGTTATACAAGCGATATGACAAGAAGCTTTGTAGTTGGAAATGCACCTAATGAACAGTTAGTAACGATTTATAATATCGTTAAAACTGCTCAAGAAAAAGCAATTAGTGCAATAAAAGCGGGCGAGAAAGCTTGTAATATTGATAAAATTGCTCGTGATTATATCACAGAACAAGGATATGGTGATTATTTTGAACATGGATTAGGACATTCAATTGGATTAGAAGTTCATGAAATGCCTTATATAAACTCATCTAGTACTGATGTTTTAAAAACAGGAAATGTTATTACTGTAGAGCCTGGAATTTATATTCCTGGACTTGGTGGCATTAGAATTGAAGATGATGTTATTGTTAAAGATAATGGATGTGAAATAATTAATAAATCTAGTAAAGAATTAATAAAAATTGATGGGAGATAAACAATATGGTAAGTGTAAATGATTTTAAAACAGGAATTACAATTAAATTAGATAATAATATTTTTACAGTATTAGAGTTTCAACATGTGAAACCAGGTAAAGGTAGTGCATTTGTTAGATCAAAATTAAAAAATTTAAGAACAGGTGCAACTATTGACCATACATTCAATGCTGGTATTAAAGTAGAGAAAGCTCATATTGATAAAGATAAGATGCAATATTTGTATGATGATGGTGAAGGTTTAGTATTTATGGATAATAATACGTATGATCAAATTTCTATTCCAAAAGATGGAATTAAATGGGAAATGAATTTCTTAAAAGAAAACGATGTTGTTGAAGTAACAAGATATGAGGGTGAAATCTTAGGAGTTTCTTTACCAAATTCAGTTGAATTAGAAATAGTTGAATGTGAACCTGGTATTAAAGGTGATACTGCAACTAATGCAACAAAAAATGCTACATTAGAAACTGGATATAATATTAAAGTTCCATTATTCATTGAAGCAGGAGAAAAAGTAATCGTAAATACAAGTGATGGAAAATATATTTCAAGAGCTTAATTAAAAGGGGATTAATTATGAGTAAATCAATTAAAAGTAATTTAGATGATAGAGCTGTTATTTCAAAAGTTGTATTTTATAAAATTGTTCAACAAGTAATTATGGAAAATAAAGATTTATTTGTTGATAAATCATCATATTTGAAATTAAAAAATGATAAATCAATTAATGTTGAGTTTGTAAAAAATAATATGGTTGATGTTTCAATTGATGTAAATGTTAAGTTTGGAAAAGATATTAAAAAACTTGTGAAAGCATTACAAGATGATATAAAAATGATGATTGAGCATATAACAGATTTTAAATTGAATAAAGTAAATGTTAATGTTGTAGGAATTGAATCATAAAAGGGAATTTGCTTCCCTTTTTTTATTCATTTTTTTTGTTAAAAACTTATTTTAGCTAAAAGATTTTTGATAATTATGTTATAATATAAAAGGTATGGGGGTTATATTTAATATGGAAGAGTATCAACTAACAAGAAGACAAGCACGAGAGGCAGCATTGATATATTTATATCAATATTTAATTGAAGAAGAATACTTTAAAAAAGAGAATAAATTCTTTAATTTAGCTCGTTTTATTAAAGAAAATATGGCATCATTAAATATTATTTTACAAGAAAAATTCAATACTTCAAAAGACATTGTTTTAATTAATAATGATTTATTTGTATCAATAGTTGAACAAATGAATAATGTTGATGAAATTAAAAATGAAATAAATAAAAAACTTGATGATTCATGGGATTTTAAAAGATTGAATTTAGTAGATCAAGCAATTTTAATTACTACTTATATTCAGATTAAATCTAATGAGATTGAAAAAAGAATTGCTATTAACGAAGCAATCGAATTAGCAAAAGAATATTGCGATGATGATGCTTACAAATATATAAATGGAGTTTTAGATAAACTGTAATGAAAAAAGTAAGTGTTAGCGATTTAGTCAAATATTTAAAGCATATTAATGAAAAAGATAGCAATTTATTTAATCTTAGTATTAGTGGTGAATTAAGTAATGTAAAGGTATATCCTAGTAAACATATGTATTTTGATTTAAAAGATGATAATTCAAAAATAAGTGGAATTATGTTTGCACAAAATACTAAATCTTTAATGTTTAAACCACAAGATGGTGATAAAGTTAAAGTAATTGGAAGTGTTAAAGTATATCAAAACAATGCTACTTTTCAAGTGATTGCTAACAAGATTGAAAAAGATGGTTTTGGTGAATTATATGTTCAATTTGAAAAAAACAAGGCAGAACTGAAAAAGGCAGGTTATTTTTTAGAAGAACATAAAAAAGCAATACCTATTTTTCCAAATAAAATTGCGATTATTGCAGGGCATAATTCAGCTGCTTTAAAAGATGTTTTAACGACATTAAACTCAAGATATAAACTATCACAACTTGTTGTTTTTGAAAGTGCTGTTCAAGGAAAAGATGCACCTAAAAAACTAATTAATACAATTGAAACAATTAATAAGTATCAATTTGATGTTATTATATTAGCTCGTGGTGGTGGTAGTTTTGAAGATTTAAATGCATTTAATGATGTTTCACTTGCAATGTGTATTTTTAACTCAAAAATTCCAATTGTGACTGGTATAGGACATGAAACTGATTATACAATTGCTGATTTTGTAAGCGATTATCGTGCGCTTACACCAACTGCAGCAGCAATTAAAGTTAGTCCAAATACATCTGATTTGAATAATCAACTAATTAGATATCAAAATAACTTAAAAACTTCTTTTGAGAATATTATAAACATTAATTATCAAAGGTTAGATAATGATTATGTTTTGTTGAAGTCTACTTTTAATAATAAAATAATTAATTTAAAGAATTATTTAAGTGATAAAAAATTAAAATTAGAAAAAAATAACATTAAATATAAACTTCAAAGATATAAACAAAAAATTTATGAGTATCAATTAATTTTAAGTAATAGTTTAAAATTTGAATTAAGTACAAAAAATCAAATTCTTAGCAATAACTATGATAAATTAAATAAATCATTTGAAAATAAGCTTAAAACAACAAAACAACAACTTAATGAAAATATTATTAGATTAAATTTACTTGATCCCAATTTAGTTATAAGCAAGGGATATGCTATTGTGTATCAAGATAATAAATTAGTAAAAGATTATTCCTTATTAAATAAGGGTGATGATATTAATATAATTGGTAATAAGGCTAAAATTAATGCTAAAGTTGAAGAGGTGACTATTAATGAAAACAAATAATTTTGAAGAATCAATGAAAAGAATTGAAGAAATAATTTCTTTACTAGAACAAAATGAATTATCATTAGATGAATCAATAAAGTTATATCAAGAGGGAATTGAGATAACAACCTCTTCTTATAATAAGTTAAATGAAATAGAAAAACAATCAATTAAAATATTAGAAGAAAGTGAAATTAATAAATTAAAAGGAGATGCGAAAGATGAGTAATGAATTAAATATTAAAAGTTATGAAATAGAAGTAAATAATATTTTAGCAAATATGTTAAATGAAAACGTTCAAAAGGATTCTAAAATAAAAGCAAGTATGGTGTATAGTTTACTTGATGGTGGTAAAAGAATTAGACCAATTTTATTTATGATGTTATTAGAACAATTCAATATTGATTATAAAAAATATGAGAATGTTATTTGTGCTATTGAAATGGTACATACATATTCATTAGTTCATGATGATTTACCAGGAATGGATAATGATACATTAAGACGAGGAAAACCAACAACTCATATTAAATTTGGTGAAGCAACAGCCATTCTTTGCGGAGATGCTTTATTAACTGATGCATTTTACCTTTTAACAAGTATGGATATTGATCCACAATTATCATTAAAATTAATTAGAACACTATCACTTGCTGCTGGTTCAAATGGAATGATTTATGGCCAACAAAAAGATTTAGATGCTACAAAAGATATGAGCATTACTGATATTGAACATATTTATTACTATAAGACTTGTTTATTAATTCAAGCAAGTTTAGCAATGGCGGCAATAATTGCTGATAAACAAATTGATGACTTCATGAGTCTTGGGGCACACCTTGGGCAAGCTTTCCAAATACAAGATGATATTCTTGAACAAACAAAAACTAGTCAAGAAATTGGTAAAAATATTAATTCAGATCAAAAAAATGAAAAAGCAACTATTGTTGAACAAATTGGTGTTGAAAAAGCTAATTTATTAGTTGAATCTTATTTTGATCAAATTGAAGTATTACTAGATAAATTGCAATTATCAGGTACAAAATTTCATCTGTTAATTTTAGAAATCGCAAATAGAAAATTATAGAGGTGGTTATATTGGATATCGAAAACATTGAAAATCCAATCTTTTTAGATGAATATAATAATAATGAATTAAAAAAACTTGCTAAGGATATTAGGAAGTTTTTGGTCTGCAGTATTGCAAATACAGGTGGGCATTTATCAAGTAATTTAGGAGTAATTGAATTAACTATCGCATTACATAAAGTATTTAATGCCCCACAAGATAAAATTTTCTTTGATGTAGGACATCAATCATATATTCATAAAATTTTAACTGGTAGAGCTAAAGATTTTTCTACTTTAAGAACATATCAAGGCTTATCAGGATATCAAAAAATATCAGAATCAGAATATGATTGTTTTGAAGGCGGACATAGTTCAACAACAATCTCATGTGCGGTTGGAATGGCCATAGCACGCGATTTAAACAATGAGAAATATGATATAGTACCTGTTATTGGTGATGGTGCTTTATCTGGTGGAATGGCAATAGAGGCATTAAATCATTTAGGACATCTACAAAAGAAAGTGATTGTTATTTTGAATGATAATGAAATGTCAATTTCAAAAAATGTTGGTGGATTAAATAATCTTTTAGATAAAATGAGAATTTCTATGTCATATAATAAAGCAAAACAAAATTATAAGGAAATAATGAATAAAAGTAAAGTTGGACAAGTAGCATATAATGGTTCAAAGAAAATAAAAGATATGGTAAAAAGCACTGTTATTTCAAATATGTTTGTTGATATGGGAATTGATTATATTGGACCTTTAGATGGTCATGATTTTCATGATTTATTAAGAGGATTGAATAAAGCAAAAGCCTCAAAAGGACCAATAGTCGTACACGTTCTTACTAAAAAAGGTAAAGGTTATAAATATGCCGAAAATGATGTAACTGGAAAATGGCATGGAATAGGAAAATTTGATGCGCCAAGTGGAGAATTATTACAAAAAAAGAAAGACAATGAAAAAAGTTATTCTCAAGTGGTAGCAGACGCTGTATATAATGAAATGCAAAATAACGATAAAATTGTTACGATAACACCAGCAATGATTACTGGTTCAAAATTAGAAAAAATATTTGAAGATTTTCCGGATAGAAGCTTTGATGTTGGAATTGCTGAGCAACATGCAACAATGATGGCTGCTGGACTTGCTTTAAATGGAATGCATCCTTTTTTAAGTATCTATTCAACTTTTTCACAAAGATCATACGATCAATTTAATCATGATTTATCAAGAATGGATTTACCAGTAGTAATTGGCTTAGATCGTGCGGGAATTGTTGGTGAAGATGGCCAAACACATCATGGTGTGTTTGATATATCATTATATCGTAATTTACCAAACTTCATTATAAGTGCACCAAAGGACAATTTAGAAGTAGACGCATTAGTTTCTTTAGGTTTTAAAACTAATCATCCATTTATTATTAGATATCCACGCGGTAATACTTTAATAAAAACTGGTAAGATTGACGTTGAAATAGGAAAGTGGGAAACTATTGCAAACAACAAGAAGAAAGTTTTAATAAGTTATGGCTCACATTCTGAAGAGTTATCTAAAATTATTGATAAAAAGAAATGTGGTTTAATTCATGCTCGATTTTTAAAACCATTAGATACAAAATTATTAGATAAATTATTTAAAAATGAAACTGAAATAATTATTTATGAGCCTGATATAAAAGGTGGAGGATTTGCTTCTAGTATTTTAGAATATGCAAATGAAAAAAAATATAATACTACAAAAGTAACAATTATTAGTATTGATGATAAATTTGTTGAAGCAGGTAGTATAAATGTTTTAATGAAAGAGTACAATTTAGCATATCAAGATATAGTTAAAAAATATTGCAGTAAAAGTAGGTGATAAAATGTTAAAACAAATTAATATTCAAAACTTTGCAATAATTAATCAAATGACTATCGATTTTAGAGATGGATTAAGTGTAATAACAGGGCAAACTGGTGCTGGTAAGTCAATTGTAATAGATGCAATTGAACAGCTTTTAGGAGCTCGTGCTTCTCATGCTATGGTTGCTAGTAATAATGATTATGCATTAATTGAAGGTATTTTTGATTATGATAAAACTATAGAAAATATCCTAAATGAAAATGATTTTATTATTGATGATGACTATTTAATAATAAATAAAAAAATAAAAAAAGATGGAAAATCACAGCTAAAAATAAATAATAGAATTGTTACGAATGATTTAGTAAAACAAATTGGAAAACATTTAGTAGAGATACATTCTCAAGATGCTACCTATTTATTAAATGAGCAAAGCTCACAACAAAATTTTATCGATAGTTTATTTAATATAGATGAGAAAAAAATATATGTAGAATATTTAGAAGAATTAAATAATTATCGTAGTTTATCTGATGAATATAATACTTTAGTAAATAAAACTATTGATCCAGAATTATTATCATTTTATCAAGACCAATTAAAAGATATTGAAAATAGTAATCTTAGTGCAAAAGAAGTTGATGAACTAACTAATCAAGAAGCATATTATAAGGATTTTGAAAAAATTTCTAATCAAATTGAAAGTGCAATATCGACTTTAAAATCAAATAATGTTATTGAATCATTAAATGTTGTTAATAGTGAAATTAATAAATTGAGTGATGTTAATGAAAATTTTACTAAACTTGCTCAAAATATTGATAATATATATTATAATTTAATTGATTTTAATGAAGTTCTTAATGATGAATATCATAGTCTTTCTTTTGATAGTGATGAATATAATATTATAAAAGAGAAGTTATTTAATTATCAAAAGATGATAAAAAAATATGGTTATTCTCAAGAGGAAGTTAGTAAAAAAATTACTGATTTAACTGAAAAAATAGATTTTATTCTAAATAGCGATTCATTAGTGTTAAAAATTGAGCAAAAAATAGAAAAGTCAAAAGAAAAAATGCTTAGTTATTCAAAAAAATTAACTGAAATTAGAAAAAAATATATTAATGATATTGAAACAAAAATAATGACTCATTTAAAGGATTTATATTTAAAAGATGCTATATTTAAAATAGATTTAGTGAAAACAGATTTTACAAAATATGGTTTAGATAAGGTAGTATTTCTTTTTAGTGCAAATAAAGGTGGCACATTAAGAGAATTAAGCATGGTTGCAAGTGGTGGTGAGCTGTCAAGATTAATGCTAGCATTGAAAATTGTATCATTAAATAAAAGTAAAAAAATGTATATATTTGATGAAATAGATGCCGGTGTATCAGGAGAAGTAGCAAATGCAATTGGTTTAAAGATTGCACAAATTAGTAAGTATAACGATGTTATTTGCATTACACATTTACCACAAGTAGCTGTATATGCAAAAAATCATCTTTATATTGAAAAATCAAGCAATGAGCAATTTACAACAAGTAATTGTTATTATTTAAGTGAAGATGAAAAAATTAATGAAATCGCTAAAATGTTATCTGGTAATACAGTATCAGAAACAGCATTAGATCATGCAAAGGAGCTTATTAACAATGTCAGTTATTAAGAAAGAATTTGCAATAAAAAACTTTATGCAATTTTTAAAAGTTGAAAAGAAAGTTAGTAATAATACAATAATTAGTTATCAAAAGGATTTAGATAACTTTTTATTGTATTTGGACAATAAAAAAATTAATGACTTAAATATCATTAATAATGAATTGCTTACAAATTATGTTGCTACTTTATATGATAATAATTTATCAAAAAGTAGTATTGCTCGAAAAATTAGCTGCTTGAAATCGTTTTTTAAGTTTCTCTATGTAAAAGATTATTTAACAGAAAATAAGGCAGCATTGCTTTCATTACCAAAAGTTACAAAAAAAGTACCTGAATATTTAGATAGCAATGAAATTGTTAATTTTTTAGAAACATTTGATGAAAAAACAAATTTAGATAAAAGAAATAAAGTAATGGTTTTTCTAATGTACTATACAGGAACACGTGTTAGTGAATTAATTAATATAAATGTATCACAATTATTTTTAAATGATAAATACTTAAAAATAGTGGGGAAGGGTAATAAAGAAAGAATTATTCCATTAAATGATGCGATTGTTGAAGTATTAGAAAATTATTTACTTCAAACAAGAAGGGATATTTTAGATTTAAATTATTCTGATTATTTATTTGTTAATGCAAAGGGTGATCCAATAACAAGACAAGGTTTCTTTAAAATAGTAAAAAAACATTGTTTAAAGGCTAATATTACAAAAAATGTATCACCACATACTTTGAGACATTCATTTGCTACACATTTGTTAAATAATGGAGTTGATTTAAGAAGTGTTCAAGTCTTACTTGGTCATAGTGATATATCAACTACTCAAATTTATACTCATGTTAATAGTGATTATATAAAAAAATCATATAAAGAAGCACATCCATTGTATAATAAGAAAATAAAAAACTCTGATTAATTTCAGAGTTCTTTATTTGAAATTTCAAAGTTTATTTTATAGTATCAAAAAATGCTTTAGATAATTCTTCTCTAATACCATAAGTTGAATCAGAACTTAATGGCGTCCAAGAAACAAGATTAACAATTTTTTTGTTTTGATAATGAACTAATTGAGGCGATTTTAATTCCATTGGATTTAAAGAACTATCTTTAGTCCATGTATCAATTTGAAAACGTTTAGCAATTGGTTTTCTTAATTCAGGCTTACTAAGAGCCTCTAATGCCTCATCATCTAAATTAATAACAAATAACTTATTAGTAACATTCTCATCATCTAAATACTTATCAAATGAGTTTAATTCAAATAGTCTAGCATCACCGCATTCATAAATCCAACCAAAGTAGGCGATTACATCTTCACCATTATTAATTTTTTGTTCTAATTCATCCATTGTAATAATAGGCAAACTAGCAAACTTCGTTTTTTTGATTTGAGTTATTTGTGTTTGTTTATTTTTTTCATCTTTTTGTTCATCTGTTAAAAAGAAATCCGTTTTAAACAAATAAACAAGGGCAATTAGAATAACGATAATTAAGCTAATTATAATATACTTCTTTTTCAAAAAACCAACTCCTTTATTTTAGTTAACATAATATATATTATACGAAGTTATGTATTTAAATTATCTTCATACTCTACAACTTCATGTACATATTTTGTTAGGCATACAAACATTATAACAAATATAAGATTACTTGTAAAACTGCTAAACAATAACCCCAGCAAATGAAAAATTGATCCGCTAAAACAAATTGAGAATACAATATTCAATAATCTATTTAAAAAAACTGGTTTCATACTACCATCTCCTTGATAATATAATACCAGCTTATCTTACATTAAATATGTTATAAGGTTACAGTAATTGTTTTTTCCTTACCATCTCGATAAATTTTAAGTTTAAGTTTATCGCCATTTTTCTTTGAATATAATTTTGAAGTAAAAATAGAAGTACTTGTTATTTTTTCACCTTCAACTTCAAATATAATATCATCAGCCTTTAATCCAGCTTTAGCAGCAGCAGAATTTTTAACTATTTCAACAATATAAAGTCCTTCTTCAATGTTACTAGGAATGTTAAAACGATCATAAGCATACTCTGGAATTGCAGAGACAGCTTGATAAGAAATACCTAACGTTGGTCTATCAACTTTACCATTCTTTTCTAATTGTTTTAAAATAGTAACAGCTTCATTTGATGGAATAGAAAATCCCATACCCTCAAAACCAGTTTGACTTATTTTACTAGTGTTAATACCAACCATTTGACCTGCCATATTAATTAATGGACCACCACTATTACCAGGATTAATCGTTGTATCAGTTTGAAGTGCTTGCATTGCATAATCAGGAATATTATCACCATTAGTATCAGTTTCAATAGTCCTATTAACACCCGAGATAATCCCTTTTGTAACTGTTCCAGAAAACTCAGTATCTAATGGAGAACCAATAGCAATTACACTTTCACCAGCCTGCAATTTATCAGAATCACCTATTTCAATTGGTGTAACTTTAAAATTAGTTGTTACTTCAAGTAATGCTAAATCAGATATAGCATCTTTACCAAGAATTTTAGCTTTAACCTCTTTTTTATTAGAAAAAATAATTTTAATAGTAATATTAGATTCAACATCAACAACATGGTTATTAGTCACAATTTTAGCCTTATTATTTTTGTAACTAATAATTGAGCCACTACCATTACCTATTAATTCATCACCCTGATATAAAGCAACAGTAACTACACTATCATTTACCTTTTTAACAACCTTAGTTGTATCATCAGATATTTTAATTGATGATGCCTGATTATTTGAATTGCTAAAACTATCATCATCATTTTTAATTTGTAAAATCATTATAAGGTTTACTATAAATAGTAAAACCATAACAATTAGTGATACAAAAATCATTTTTTCTTTATTTCTTTTGAAAAAACTGTTTTCTTTTTTCATAAAACCACTCCCTTACTTCAGTATTATCGCACTTTCATGTGTTATAAGTGTGAACTATCAATGTAGATGTTATGCATCTTTTCAATAATCTTTTTAATCTCATCAACAAGTGATTGTGGCTTCACTAATTTTGCATTATTACCTAATGATAAAATTAAGCCAATAGCATTATACTTCCCTTCAATTGTAGTTTTAAGGCAAAGTGTATTTTGATCAACCCAATCATAAACAGGGTCTAAACCAATCTTTTTTTCACTTAACGATACAGCACTTGCCCCAGTAGCAATCAATTCTATTTCAAAACGTTCTAGCTTAATAAGAGAAGTTTTACCAATATAATCACTTGCTTTAAAATCTTCATCAAAGTAAAACGGTTTATCTTCTAAGATTGTTAATTCTTTCATTCTTTTAGATAATTTATAAATTTTAAATTGCTTATCGCTCGATTCATCACGAGCAATCAAATACCAAAAATTTTGATAACGAATTAACTCATAAGGATGAATAATTGTCTTTTTAATAGTATCGCTATTAATAGATTCATATTTTAATGATACCTTACGGTGCATTGAAATAGCATTCGATAATACTTTGTAATAATTATCAATTAAATCAATATCAACAGGACGAGCTTGATTAATATATGATTCATGAAGTAAATTACTAGAATCAAAATTTGCTTTAATTTTAATAAGAGCATCATAATAGTTTTTCAAATGAAAAAAGTCACTATTCTTTAAAAAATCATAGGATCTTAAAAGTGCCGTCTTTTCATTGTTCGATAAATTTACACTAGGTAATAAACAAGCACTATCCAAATAATAACCACCATTTGTACCATTTTGATATTCGATATTATAACCAGCATCATATAAATCTTTACGATATTCAATAATATTCCTTGGATTTGTTTGTAATAATTGAGCAAGCTCATTTTTTTTATACTTTCGACCATCTCTTAATATTTCTAACATTTTGATACTATTAGCAACTCTAGTTGACATATTCAATCACTCCTCATCAATATGACTATTACCAAATGGCTCAATGTGAATTACAACATTGACATTTTTCATTATCTCTTTTTTTATTTTTGTCTCAATATCATGTGATAAAGAATGAGCCACCTTTACACTCATATTTTCATCAACTAAAACATGTAGTTCTAAAAAAGCAAAGTTGTCAAAGCCCCTACTCTTTATCATATGGCATTCTTTTACATCATTAAAAGAATAAACAATCTCTTCAACTAACTCTGGATTAATTATTTTAGTATCACTTAAAATCTTGGAAGAATCAATTATAATAGTGATTGCTGTTTTAAAAATGAAAATCACAACTAAAAATGAAATTATTGTATCAAAGTATTCAGGTAAGCCTAAATATTTAATACCAATTAATGAAATAACAACTGATGCACTGACATAAACATCAGACATTGTATGTTTAGCATCACTAATTAAGAAAGAACTATTTAATTCTTCACCCTTCTTCTTTTCATAAATAGTTACAAAAATATTAACAATCATTGTAGCAATCATTATCAATATAGAAAAAATTGATATATTTAAGTTTAAAGGTTTATTGAAATTTTTAAGTGCATCAACAAAGATATTATAAGACATTAAAAGTAAAATAAAACCAATAAATAAAGATAAGATTGTTTCAATTTTTTTATGTCCATATGGATGATTTTCATCAGCAGGCTTATACGCAATAGATAAAGCAACAATACCGATAATATTATTAAAACCATCACTTAAAGAGTGAAACCCATCAGCATAGACACTTTGAGAGTTGGTATAGTAACCAAGAAAAATTTTCGTAAATGATACAAGTAAATTTAAAAATAGAATTGAAGCTAAAACAAATCGTATTTTTTTATAGTTAGAGTCTATCATATAATCACCTAGTTATTTCTAAAATTTGAAAATTATCATCACTAAAAATTTTAGTATCAAATAATTTATTATCTAATATTTTAATTAAAGTATCACTTTTTTCAATTTGATATTCTTTATTTAAAATAATTAATAATTTAAAATTATTATCTTCGAAAAAATATTTAACATCACCAAAGATATCCAAGTATTTCTCTTCTATTATAATATTATTATATTTAAAATAAAATGGCTTTTTTTTGTCATTAATAAAATCTAAGATATTTATATACCTTACAACATTTTCTTGTTTATGATCAGAAATCATTTCAACTTCAATATTATCATCATCAAAAAAATTAATGTCTCCTACAATTAAAACATTATTAATATTTCTCATATACCTGTAAATATTCACAATAAAACACCTCTTTATGTATTAAAAAAAGCACTACTGTGCTTTTATAATTAAAATTTCTTTTTACGTGCTTCTTCAGACTTTAATTTCTTTTTAATTCCAGGCTTTACATAATATTCTCTCTTACGTGCTTCTTGAAGAGTACCAGTTTTGGAAACTTGTCTTTTAAAACGACGAAGTGCATCATCTAAAGATTCATTATTTCTTACTTCAACTTTTGACATCTTAAACTAGCCTCCCTTCTATGTAGCTTCTACACTTAATATTATATGTTATTTATGTGTTAAAATCAAGCAATTTATTTAAATAAATAATATAAAGATTGTAAGTATAATATTATTGTATTTTAAAAAACTTAGATATTTATATTTGGGTATCTGCAAAGCTCTTTTAATTGACAAGTATTGCAATTAGGGTTTATCGCCTTACAATGATATCTACCAAAGAAAATTAATTGATGATGTAGCTTTGACCACATTTCTTTTGGAAACTTTTTCATCAACTTTTCTTCAACCTTTAAAACTGAATCATTTTTATATGCAAGTTTAAGGCGTTTTGCAACACGCTCAACATGCGTATCAACTGCAATTGTCGGAACATTAAAAGCACATGATAAGACAACATTAGCAGTCTTTCTTCCAACACCAGGTAATCTTTCTAATTCCTCTCTAGTATGAGGAATTGTTTTATTAAAATCATTTTTTAACATATTAGCAAGTTTAATAATATTCTTTGCCTTATTTTTATATAAACCGATAGTTCTTAAATCATTTTCTAATTCATTTATATCTGCATTTATATAGTCATCTACTGATTGATATTTTTTAAATAACATTTTAGTTAGTTTGTTTACAGATTTATCGGTTGTTTGTGCTGATAGTAAAACAGCAATCAACAACTCTAGTTCATTTGAAAAATTAAGTTCACAATATGCATCAGGGTACATTTTGTCTAAAACTTCTTTTATTTTTAAAGCTCTTTTATCCATTAATAATTTTCGCCTGTTCCACAATAATTTTTTCAATATATTTTAAATTTATTACACCATTTAATACTGCTTCTCTTAAACTATAAATAATTAATTCTTCACTAAATGATGTTGACCATTCTCTAATAGTTTCTATTTCAAATGGTGATAAATTTCTTTTGAACTCTTTCTCAAACATTTTTATAAGGTTTCCCTCATTTTTTGTCTTATTTTTTTCATTGCTTGCTATTTCATCTTTTGTTAATTGATCAACAATTTTTTCATAAATAAAACTTGTATCAATACTATTATTACTTGAATATGGATCAAAACTTAAATATTTTTTTTGTATTAATCTTTTTATTGCTTTATTTATAATATCACTTGATATATTCATTTTCTTTTCTAATTCTTGAACTGTAACTAATTTATTTGAACTTAACATATTCTCTATTAATAATATAATCACAAGTTCTGTTTCATTAATATTAATTAAAGAATAATAATTAAGTAGAAATTGTTCTTTACTTATTATTTTATTTTCTAAAAGTTTTTCAAAATTAATCATTAAACTCGCCAGCCTTTCCTATAATATTATATCTTATTTTCAAATGAATAACTATATAAATAATAAATATGTTATAATATTTTTGGTGATTTAAATGAAATTTTTATGTACAAATAAGAAAGAATTAAGAGCAAATAATATTGAACAAGTTGACTTTGTTGTTGTAAGTGGTGATGCTTATGTTGATCATCCAAGTTTTGGAACTAGTTTAATTGCACGATATTTAGAGTCTTTTAATTATACAGTAGCAATCATTGCACAACCTAGTGTAAATGATAAAAACTCAATTAAAAAGTGTGGTAAGCCTCGATTAGCCTTTTTAGTAAGCTCTGGTAATATTGATTCAATGGTAAATAATTATTATGTTAGCAGGAAAAAAAGAAAGAAAGATGTTTATTCTGTCAATGATAAAATAAGACGCCCTGATTATGCGACTAGCGTTTATTCAAAAATGATTAGAGAAGCTTATGGTGATGAAATGGCTATTATAATTGGTGGTATTGAAGCTAGTTTAAGAAGGTTTGCCCATTATGACTATTGGCAAGATAAAATTTTACCATCTATTTTATTAACAAGTGATGCTGATTTACTTGTTTATAGTATGGGAGAAAAAGCTATCATTGAAATTGCTGATTATCTTAATAGTGGTCTATCAATAAAAGATTTAACTTTCATTAATGGTACTTCATATAAAATTAATACTTTAGAAAATATAAGTGAGTATAAATTACTTCCCTCTTTTAATGATTTAAAAGATAAGGATAAATATATAGATTCATTCTTACAACAATATTACAATAATGAGCATCAAAGTGCTCAAATTCTTATTGAACCTTATAATGATTGTTTTATTGTTCAAAATATTCCAATGCCAATTCTAAGTCAAAATGAATTAGATCATTTATATGATTTACCATTTACTTATGAATCTTATGATGAATATCATAAATTAGGAAGTGTTAATGCTTTAAAGGAAATAAAATATAGCATTTCAATTAATCGTGGTTGTAATGGTGCTTGTCACTTTTGTGCATTAACTTTTCATCAAGGAAAACAAATTAGTATGCGTTCTAAAAATTCTTGTGTTGATGAGGCACACAAAATGATGAGTTTACCTGATTTTAAAGGTTACATTCATGATGTTGGTGGACCGACTGCTAATTTCAACGATGAAATGTGTGATAAATTAAATAAACATGGTAGCTGTCGTGATAAAAGCTGCTTAGGGTATAATATGTGTCAAAATTTAAAGGTTGATCATTCTAAATATTTTGATACGCTTAAAGCTGTTCGTGAAATTGAAGGAATTAAAAAAGTTTTTGTTCGTTCAGGAATAAGATATGATTATTTATTAAAAGATGATAAAAAATATTTATTAGAGCTTGCTAAATATCATGTATCTGGTCAACTTAGGTTAGCACCTGAACATTGTTCAAATAATGTTTTAAGGCTTATGAATAAACCAAATATTAATAAATATAAAAAATTTGTTAGTGAATTTGATAAAGTTAATAAATCATTGGGTTTAAAACAATATGCATTACCTTATTTAATGTCAAGTCATCCTGGTTCAAAACTTGAAGATGCTTTAGAGTTAGCTTTATTTTTAAAAGAAATTAATTATAAACCACAACAGGCACAAGATTTCTACCCTACTCCTTCAACAATTTCAACATTAATGTATTATACAAATAAAAATCCTTTTACTAAAAAAGAAATATATGTTGCTAAAAGTGAAGAAGAAAAGAAATTACAAAATGCTTTATTACAATATCATTTACCAAAAAATAGAGAGTTAGTAAAAAAAGCCTTAACTATTTTAAACAGAAAAGACTTAATACCTATTTTAAAATAAGACAGTGATGTCTTTTTTTTATGCAAAAAAAGATAGAAATTAATCTATCTTTTATACTGTAATTATCATAGATAAAACAATTGGTCTTTTGTTAGTTTCTTTATAAATATATCGTGAAACATTTTCTCTAATTTTTGCTTTTGCATCATTAAAGTCTTGTTCATCTTTAAAAGTAAATTGTTCAAGTGTTTCATTAACAATTTTTTTAATTTCAGTAATAATATATTCAGAATCTTTTATATAAATAAAACCTCTTGTTTGAATATCCATACTCATTGTCTGTTCTTTAGTTTTTTTATCTAAACCAATACCAATAATAACTGTTCCATCTTGAGATAATGATAATCTATCATTTAAGACAATTCCATTATTATCATTAACAGTTTGACCATCAATAAGCATACTGCCAACTTCAATGTGTTCTCTTTTCTCTTGAAGCATATTGTCTTTAAAATTAACAACTTCTCCATTTTCTAAAACTATAACATTATCAGCAGGTATTCCCATTTCATATGCAATATTAGCATTTGCCATTAACTGTGTGTATTCACCTTTAACAGGTAGATAATATTTTGGTTTAAATAAATTAATCATCATTTTAATATCTTCTTGAGAAGCATGCATACTTGCTATATTTTTTGAAGAAAAAGTATATACATCAGAATCAAGACGATAGATATCATCAATAGCTTTAATTGAAAGGTTTTCAATACCAGGGATTGCAGGACTAGCAATTATAAATGTATCCTTTTGAGTAGGTTTTAATACGCTATCCTCTTTTGTTGCGATTCTTGATAATTGTTCATATAAATCACTACCATTACCTGATATAACAACCAAAACATCACCTTTATCAATATCTTTAATATTAGTTATTTTATCTTTTGGCACAATAGGTAATCCTAGTTTTTCATGCTTATGAACTAAATCTTGTAAATCTTTATTTAAAAAGATAATACGATAATTATATTTAATAGCAACATTAACAATTTCTTGAATATTATACATACTATGTGTATATGCAGTGACAATTATTCTACTTGGTGCATTACTAATAATTGGTTCTACCATTGAAGTAATTTTATGATTTGGTGAAGTATGACCTGTTTTATTGGCTCCAATAGATTCAGTCATTAACAATAGAACACCTTTTTTGGCAATATCAACTAGTTTATATACATCAGTTTGATAACCATCAGTTGAGCCAAAATCAATAATAAAATCAGATGTAAAAACAATGAACCCTTGTTCTGTTTCAAATGCTAAACCAAGTGATTGAATAATTGAATGTGTTGTTTTAAAAGTATGAACTCTTAGTTTATCTTTAATTTTAATAATAGAGTTTTCTTTAATTCTTTTAATTGTATATTTTTTTATTCCTGCTTCTTTCAAACGATCTTCTACAATCCATGATGTAAGATGTGATGCATAAATCGTTGGTGAAATCTCTTTTAATAGATATGAAATAGCACCCATAGCATCAGGATGAGCATGAGTTAAAAAGATACCTTTTACTCTCTTTTCATTTTCAATTAAATAATCAAATGTTGGTATTTCAATATCAATCCCTAAACTTTGAGATTCAGGGTATTTTAATCCAGCCTCGATAACAAAAATATCATCATCTATTTCTAAACAATACATATTTTTACCGTTTTCATCTAGCCCACCTAAAGCAAAAAACTTAATTTTTTGATTCATTACATTCCTCCTTTCTACAGTTTATTTAATTCTTTTATTAATAATTCATTAGTTAATTTTGGATTAACTTGTCCATGAGAATCTTTCATAATTTGACCTAATAAAAATTTTAAAGCATTATCTTTTCCATTTTTATAATCATTAATTGATTCAGGATTATTTTTAATTACATTTTCAATAAATACTAAGATTTCCTTTTCATCACTTATCATTAGCATTTTGTTTTCTTTAATAATTTTATCAACATCATCAGAATTACTAGTTGTAACAATTTCAAAGATTTGTTTTAAGTGTTTACTTGAAATTAAGCCTTCATCCATATAATTAATCATTTTTGCTAATGATTCTGGAGATAATGCTTGTTTATCAATTGAAAAATTATTTTTATTTAAATAAGATAGTATTTCACTAATTATCCAGTTTGCTACTGTTTTATAGTTAGTAGTATGTTTAACTGCTTCATTAAAGTAATTAGATAATAAAATATCACTTGTTAAAATTCTAGCATCAACAATTGAAATACCATATTTATTTGTATAAATATCAATTAATTCAGCAGGCATTAATGGAATTTCCTTTTTAACACCTTCAATTAAATCATTGCTGATAACCGTTGGTAAAATATTTGGCTCACGATGGAAACGATAATCAATTACTCCATCTTTACGACGCATTGCAATAGTTGTTTTTGTCGCTTCATCAAATCTTCTTGTTTCTGATTCTAATGTTTCATTACTTAAAATAATTTTCTTTTGTCTTTCAACTTCATAATTAATTGCTTTTTCAATATTAGAAATTGAATTTAAATTTTTTATTTCAGTTTTTGTTCCAAACTCTTCTTGACCAAATGGTCTTAATGAAATATTAACATCACAACGAAGTGATCCTTCTTCCATTTTTGCATCACTAATATTTGCATACATTAACATATTTCTTAATGTATTAACGTATGTAGCTGCTTCTTTAGCACTACGCATAGATGCATCACTAATAATTTCAATTAAAGGGTTTCCGCAACGGTTATAATCAATTAAAGTACAATCATCAAGATGTGTTAATTTAGCAGTATCCTCTTCAATTACAACTTTAGTAATTTTTACTTCTTTTTTATATTCATCCATATCTATTGTAATATGACCATTTGTTCCTATTGGATAGTCATTTTGTGTTATTTGAAAACCTTTTGTTAAATCAGGATAGAAATAACATTTACGATCAAATCTTAAAACAGGGTTAATATCCATATTAAAGATATGACATGCTTTTAATGCTTGTTCAACACCACGTTTATTTAAAGCTGGAAGTGTTCCTGGCATTCCTAAATCCACTTCATTTACATTTGTATTTACTGGATCATTGAATCCAACTTTTGAACCAGAGAACATTTTAGTATTTGTTTTTAATTCACAGTGAATTTCAATTCCGATTATTGTTTCAAAATTCATTTTATTTTACCTCCTTTGCATAAACATTATAAAAGCTTTGTAATCCTAAATAGTTTTCTTTTAGTAATCCATTTTCAAATTGTTTAGCAAAGTCTAAAACAAGTTGATCATCATATGGTTTAGCCATAAATGTCATTGCATAAGGTAATCCTTCATCATCAAAATGAGTTGGAATTGTAATACTAGGAGCACCAATAGCATTACCAATAGATAAATGATTTTCAGCAATTAAACGTGCATCATCACTCATTTCTACAGTAACTGCTGGATCATAAGCAGCAGAGTTATTAGCAGGTGCAACAAGAATATCTACATCTTTATAAATTCTATCAAACTCATTAATAATTAATCTTCTTACTTTTTTAGCTTGAATATAATATTTTTCACGATTTGCTTCAAGTGAACTCATTGGTCCAATAACTAAACGAGCAATTGAATATTTTGAAAGTCCATAAGAACGACTTTTAATAATTGAATCATCAACACTATCACCAGTTACTCTTTCACCAAAACCAATACCATTTAAATTAGCAAGGTTACTAGCACCCTCAACATTAGTAATAATATGGTAACTACCTCTATTACATCTTAA
Source organism: Bacilli bacterium PM5-9 (assembly GCA_029893765.1). Lineage (NCBI taxonomy): Bacteria > Bacillati > Bacillota > Bacilli > Bacilli bacterium PM5-9. Next base: position 37,796 of record JARXZD010000002.1, on the reverse strand, counting down.
AATATCTTTTGAAATGTTTACTTCAACAACTTCATGTCCTAATGATTTTAAATATTCAACTGTTTCATCAAATTGTTTTAGAACTAATTCATTATCAAATGATTCAATTAATTCTTTTAAATATCCAATTTTTAATTTTTTATCAGTTGGTTTTAAATCTTTAAAAAAGTACTCTTTTGGATGTGTCATTGTTGTTGGATCATTTTCATCAGGTCCATTTAATTCTTCCATTAAAATAGCAATATCATCAACACAACGAGTAAATACACCAGTATGATCATAACTACTTGCGTATGGGAAGATACCATAACGAGAAATAACACCCCATGTTGGTTTAAATCCATAAACACCACAGTATGCTGCAGGTCTACGAACTGAATCGCCAGTATCTGTACCAGTTGCAAAAGGAACACATCCAGCAGCAACTAAAGCAACACTACCTCCACTTGATCCACCTGTTCCTCTTTGAAGATTATATGGGTTATGAGTACGTCCATAGATTGAATTGATATTTAAACCACCCATACCATACTCATCTAAGTTAGATTTTACAACCATTTTTGCCTTACAATCTGAGAATTTATTATAAATTGTTGCACTAAATGGTGGGATGAAATTTTCAAGACTGTGAGAGCTACTTGTAGTTAAAATATCTTTTGTTGCAGCTAAATCTTTCATCGCATAAGGAATACCAGCTAAATAGCTATCGCTATCTATATCATAATCACTGATTTCGCAAAAACTATTTATTGCATTAAGTTTTCCATTTACTTCTTCCATATGCTTAATTGAGCTATCAATTAATTCTTTTGGGCTAATTCTTTTGTTTACTAAATCATCATGTAAATCAATAATTGTTTTTTTATGCATATATTACACCACCTTTATATATTTAACATAACCATCTTGTGTTTCAGGAGCATTTTGTAATACTTCCTCATTAGTTAATGTTTTACTAACAACATCTTCTCTTAAATATGTACTACTTAAATCAAAAGGCCAATCAGCAGGTTCTAAATCTTCTACATCTACCTCTGAAAAATAATTTATCGATTGAGTAATATCAGTAAATTGAGGTAATATATATTCAAAATCCTCATCAGATGCTTCATAATAAATTTCTTTTAATAATTTTTGTATTTCTTCTTTACTCATAATTTCAACAAGTTTCATTATTCATTTTCCTCACTTTTTAAGATATTTAATAATTGTTGCTCATTTACTAGGTTAATTTTTAAAGAAGTGGCTTTATCTAATTTTGAACCAGCCTTCTCTCCATAAATTAACATATCAGTTTTCTTTGACACTGAGTTAGTAATTTTAGCACCTTTTTCTTCTAAGATACTTGATAGTTCATCACGCTTGTAATGTTCTAAAGTACCAGTAATAACAATTGTCTTATCAAAAAAGACACTTTCATTATTACTTTGGATTTTTTTATTTGTCATTGATAAGCCATAGTCTTTTAACTTTGTTATCAAAACAATGTTATCGTTATTACTAAAATAATCAATTAATGATTGAGCAATTTTTGGTCCAATTTCTTCAATACTTACTAATTCATCATAACTTGCAGCTATTAAATCATCAATAGTATTAAAATGCTTTGTTAAAATTTTAGCGCTCTTTTCTCCTAAATGGCGAATTCCTAAGCCAAATAAAAGACGATCTAAACTAGCATCTTTACTATTATTAATGTTTTTTATTAAGTTATCAAATGATTTTTGTCCAAAACCTTCTTTATTAATAATAATATCTTCCTTATTAGCAATCGTATAAATATCATCAATTGTTTTAATCAAACCATCATTATAAAATTGTTCAATAATTCTTTCACCTAAGCCAACTATATTCATAGCTTTTCTTGAAGCGAAGTGAATTATTGTTTCAATCTTTTTAGCAGGACAATCTGGATTAACACAATAATAATCAACACTATCATCAATTTGCTGCAAAGGATGATAACATATTGGACATTCACTTATCATTTCAACTTCTTGTGATGTTTCATCTCTTTTTTCAACAATTGGTTTGACAACCTCTGGTATAATATCACCAGCTTTTCTAATTAAAACAATATCATTAACACGAATATCCTTTTGCTTTATATAGTCATAATTATGCAATGTTGCACGGCTTACACATGAACCAGCAACTTCAACAGGCTCTAATACAGCATTTGGTGTAATTTGTCCTGTTCTTCCAACTGTATAAATAATATCACATAATTTTGTTTCTACTTCTTCAGCAGCGAATTTATATGCGATTGCAAATTTAGGATACTTTGCTGTAAAACCTAATTCTTCTTGAACATCAAACTCATTAACTTTTAAAACACTACCATCAATATCGTAGTCATTTATTTCTCTTTTTTCTTCAATTTTAATTATATTTTCATAAACATCATCAATAGTAGATAATTTAACTATTTGATCATTTACTTCAAATCCTAACTCTTTTAAAAATAAAAGAGAATCATAGTGAGTTTTTAAACCAAGTTCTTGATAATTAGCAACTGTATAAAAGAAGGCATCTAACTTTCTTTTTGCTACTACACTTGAATCAAGCTGTCGTAATGTACCTGCTGCAGCATTTCTAGCATTCGCAAATAATGGCAACCCTTTTTTCTCTTGGTTTTCATTTAGCATTAAAAAATTAGATTTTTTTAAATATACTTCACCACGAACAACTAAATCAATTTTCTTTGGTAAAACTAATGGAATAGACAATATTGTTTTAATGTTAGTTGTAACATCTTCACCAACTTGACCATCACCTCTTGTTACACCGTTTTCAAGAATTCCATCTTTATATGTTAATGAAATCGCAAGACCATCAATTTTTGGTTCTAAAACATAAGAAAAATTGTTTATCTCTTTATTTATTCTTTCATCAAAAGAAAATAAATCGTCTAAACTAAATGCATTATCAAGTGAATACATTGGATATTGATGTTCAACTTTATTAAACTTATCTAAAACATCATAACCAATCGTTCTTGTTATTGAATCATTTGTTAAATATTCTGGATTTTCATTTAAAAGGTTTTTTAATATTTGATATTGCTTATCATACTCATAATCACTAATACTTGGATTATCTAATGTATAATATTCATAAGCGTATTTTTTTAATGTTTTTTCTAGCTCATCAATTTTTTTAGCAATGTCATTCACTATTAACTCTCCTTTAATTTATAATATAGTAATTATAGCATTTTACCTACTCTTTTGCCATCTTTTCTAATGCATCTTTAGCAGCGCTTTGTTGTGCTTTTTTCTTAGAATGTCCACTACCATAACCAAGTACTAAATCATCCATCATAACTTTAAATTTAAAGAATGGTTGATTGGCACTTCCTGTAGATTCAACAAGTGCATATGATACAGTTCTTTTAGTATCTGCTTGCACATATTCTTGAAGTTTAGTTTTATAATCTTCTAAATCTTCAAAACGATCTTCATCAATTGCACTATAAGTAACTTTTAAAAACTTTGATGCATCATCAATTCCATTACTTAAATAAATAGCACCTAAGACAGCCTCAAAAACGTTTGCTTGAACTGATTTCTTTTTATTACCTCCTGAAAGGCGTTCACCACGTCCAACTTTAATGTATGCTGATAACTTATACTCATCGGCATATAAGGCAAGTGAATCTTCTCTAACTGCTTTAGCACGTAAGACGGTTAGTTTTCCCTCATCAATATTTGGATATTTTTTATATATGTAATCAGAAACCAAAAATTGTAAAACTGCATCTCCCATAAATTCAAGACGCTCATAGTGGTATTCTACTTTATTTATTTCATTAGCATAAGATGGATGAATCAATGCTTGTTCAATGATTTTTTCGTCTTTAATTTTAATATTTAAGCTTTGTAATAGATATTCACAATAATCCATATTGTCACTCCCTTTATCTATTTCTTATAATAGTATACAATATATTAAGCTTTTTTTCTACGAAAATGAAGAGTTTATTTTGTGATTCTATTATTATTTTTTAACATTTTTATGTTTTTTTAATTTATATGTATAATTTTCTATAAATTTATTACTATGAGTTAAAAAAAGTTGCTTAATAAAATTAAATATTAAGAAAATAAATAAGTAATGAATTGTTATTTTTTAAACATAGTAATTTCATTATAAAAATATATTTATTAACATTAGTATATATTTTTTAATTGGTTAATATCATATTTAGAGTATAAATAAAACTGTATAAGTAGAATTCTATTCCACATACACAGCTCTCATTAACACATATTACCATTTTAGATTAATTAATAATTTTGTAGTGTGTTTATTTTATTACATCATTTTAATTAAAAAGTAAAATCATACCTTTTTGCTTCTAATATAAGTTCCCAATACGGATAACAATTCAGTAAAATTAAATTATTTAGTGCCCAATCAAACTGCCCTAAAAGCATTGCTTCATCAAAGCCAGAAATACTGGCTCCATATACATCATTAGTTTTACAATCAATAATTAGATAATATTCATCACTTATTAATCCAAAAATTAAAAAACCTTTTTCATTCATTTTTTTATCTTCTTCTGTTGCATACAACTTCAACATTTTTAAATCAAACAGTCTTAAAAAATACAAATTTTCTTCTTCATTTAAAATTGATAAACCACTATTTTCTATAATATTATTTAAAGCTTTTTTACAACTCTTTTTTACTGTTTTTTTTAGAAAAAGATTTATTTCTTTTTCATCATCAACATTGTCTTTTCTAACAACGCAATTTTTAATTGATGAATTACAAATTGTTTTTTTTATATCTTCAAGTATTAACATTTTTATTATCTCCATAATCTGTTTTTAAATTAATCAATTTTTCTATAATGATACACTACTTTTTGGTTCTTATCAATATTTATTAATTGGCAAAATTAAATATATTCTAATTCAATAATATATTAAAATCATTTATCTATTTAAAAAAATTTGTTTTTAAGGTATATTATATATAATAGGAGTGATTTATATGAAAAAATATTTATTGAACAACAATGAATTATTAGAAAATGATATAAATTATAATATTATTTTTGCAAAAGATTTAAAATCAGTTTTTGAAATGATAAATGAATTACCAATTTCACTGACAAATGAAGTTTTTATTTCTGATAATCAAACAAGAATTGACTTTTATAAAGACTTTTTTTATGGAAATATCTATTTATCAAAAACAATTATCGATAACGATGTAAATTTCTTTTTTATAATTCATAATAATAATATATATTTTCTAAATAATGATGAAACTATATCTAAAAAAATAGTTGATTTAATTAATAAAGAACTAGATAAATATACAACGAATTTTGATAATGTTTTTATAATTATTCTATTATTATTGAATATAATCGTAAATAATAATATTAATTATGTTAAAAAGATCCAAAAAAAGATAGATAAATTAGAGAATACATTAATAGTTGATAAAGAAATAAGTGGATATAATGTTAAACTATTAGATATACGAAAACAATTAACTAAGTTTAGAAAAGAAAATGATAATATTAGTAATTTTATTGATATTATAGAATATCAAGATAATATAGTTGAATTATATGGTCAAATCATTAAATTAATAGACCATAAAAATATTAGAACAAATGATAATATAAAGATAATGATAGAACATACTATTCAAATAAAAGAAGTCTATCAAAACCAATTAGATGTTAGTTTAAATAATACAATGAATTTATTTACAATTTTATCAGCAATTTTCTTACCATTAACATTAATTACAAGCTGGTATGGAATGAATTTTATTATCCCAGAATTTAAATATAAATATGGTTACTTAATTCCAATTATTTTATGTTTATTTTCAATAGTTATAACAATTTTTTTAATAAAAAAATATAAATTTTTAAAGAAATAATCTCTAATAATTTATATTTGAAGTTAATAATTCTATGGTATTTTTATTTTTTAAATACCATTTTTTTAATTCTTCTTTATTTTGATAAAGATTTAAAGCATCTTGATAAGCAATATTGTAGATTTTTTCATCTTTAAATGGATTAGCAATATTAAAGCTTGGTAACCCTGATTGTTTTACTCCTAAAATATCACCTGGACCTCTAGTTTCTAAATCAAATTCAGCAATCGCAAATCCATCATTTGTACTTGCAATAAACTCCATTTTTTTAATAGTGTCCTCTTCACTACTTGTACTTAGAAATACACAGTAACCTTGTAATGAGCCACGCCCTACTCGTCCCCTTAATTGATGTAATTGACTTAATCCAAAACGATGTGCATCATAAATAACAATACATGTTGCATTATCAACACTTATTCCAACTTCAATTAAAGATGTAGCAACTAAGATATTTGTTTCATTTAATAAAAAACGATCCATTGCTTCTTGTTTTTCATCATTATCTAATTTACCATGGATTAAATCAACAGTATATTTATCTTTAAAATGTTTTTTAATACTTTCATAAACATCAATAGCATTTTTTGTATCTTGAGTTTCACTTTCTTCAATCAAAGGAGTAACAATATAAATTTGTTGGTGTTGTTCAAGTAAACTAATCATTTCATCATAAAAAGGTTTAATACTTTTACTTTTAAAATAATATGATTTAATTGGCTTTTTAAAAGGTAAAGGCTCTTTCATATAGCTAACTTGTAGACTTGCATAGGCAACTTGAGCTAATGTACGAGGAATTGGTGTTGCTGAAAGCATTAATTGTTCAACATTTTTTCCTTTTTCTTTTAATTGTTGACGTTGTTTAACACCAAAACGTTGTTGTTCATCATAAATTACAAAGCCTAAGTTTTTAAATTCAACATCATCTTGATATAAGGCATGTGTACCAATTATTAAATCAATTTTTCCTTTTTTTAAATCGGCTAAAATTTGTTCTCTTTCATGTGGGTTTGTATTGCTTGTTAAAAGAACAACGTTTATTTCAACATTCTCAAATATCTCTAATGCTGATTGATAATGTTGCATTGCTAAAATAGTTGTTGGTGCCATAAAGGCACTTTGATAACCTGACATATAAATCATATAAGCAGCAATAAATGCTACTAATGTTTTACCACTACCAACATCTGCTAATAATAATCTATTCATTGCTTGATTAGATTTGAAATCAACAAATATCTCATTTAAAACATTTCTTTGATCATTTGTTAAAGTGTATTTTAAATTATTAACTAAATTTGATAAATCACTAATATTAATATCTTTTACTAGTGAGTTATCACTTAATCTACTTTCTTTTTCAATAATACAATGAATGGCGAATAAAAAGAACTCTTCGTAAATCAAAGTACGGTTTGCTTGTAATAATAGGTTTTTATCTTTAGGAAAATGAATATTGTTTATTGCATCTTTTCTATTTAATAATTGATATTTTACAACTAAATCATCACTTATGATATTTTCAATTTCTAAATTTCCTTTTTCTAAAACATTTTTCATTATTTTTATATAATCACCATTTTTATAAAGATTATTTAAAGAATAGACAGGATAAATACCTGAGATGCTTTTTAAATCACTTAACTTTATTTCACTAGCAATTATTGTATTATTTTTTTCTGTATATGTTCCAACTATTGTGATTATAGATGCTTTTTTTAAATTATTTAACATAAAAGAACGATTGAAAATTACAACTTTTAAAATTCTACCCTCATAAACAACATCAAAATATATTCTATTTTTTCTTCCTTGAAAAAATGAAATATTTATCTCACTATTTATCTTTGCTTCAATAACTACCTTTTGATTATCAATTAATGGTGTTTCCAATAGAAAATTATATCGACGAGGATACATTAATATTAAATCATTTAAAGTATATAGTCCTAATTTTTCAAAGACATCTTTTTGTTTTGTTGTAAATTTTAATTCGTTTAACCTTTGTTGTAAAAGCATTATATCACCTATTATTGAATTATTGTTTTAATTAAGTCTTCTTTTTCAATTTTATTACTACTAATTTTTATAGCATCTTTAAACAACTTGATAAATACATTTTCATTATCCTTATTAGTATAAAGAGTTGCTAAAAAATCATTAGTTTTTATTTTTTCTCCTAATTGTTTATGTAAATAAACACCTGCACTATAATCAATTGCTTCTTCTTTAGTATGTCGCCCTGCACCAAGTTCTAATGCAAGTTTTCCAATACTTAATGCATCTATATCATTTAAGAAACCTTCTTCATTAGCATAAATATTTATCTCATATTTTGCTTTATCAAATAATGATGGGTCATCAACATATGATACATCACCACCTTGAGCAATAACTAAATCTCTAAATTTATTAAAAGCTTCATTATTATTAATCTTTTCTTTTAAAATATCATAAGCTTGTTTAACATCATCAGCCTTTTTTGCTTGAGTTAACATTATTGATCCAAGTCTTAAACATAACTCTTCTAAATCTTTAGGTCCATTGCCTTGTAAAGTGTTAATAGCTTCAATTACTTCAAGATTGTTACCTATTGCAAAACCTAATGGTCTATTCATATCAGTTATAACAGCTTTAATATCTTTATTTAAATCTTTACCAATCATCACCATTAATTTAGCAAGTTCTTTTGCTTCATCAATAGTTTTCATAAAAGCACCTTTACCAACTTTTACATCTAATATTATTGCATCAGAGCCACTTGCTAATTTTTTTGACATAATACTTGAAGCAATTAATGGAATTGATTGAACAGTACCACTAACATCACGAAGAGCATATAACTTTTTATCAGCTGGAACTAAGTTTGCTGATTGTCCAATGATAGCTATACCGATTTCATTAACTTGTTTAATAAAATCATCAATTTCTAAATTAATATTAAAGTTTGGAATAGATTCTAATTTATCTAATGTTCCACCTGTATGTCCTAATCCACGACCAGACATTTTTGATATTTTAATACCTGCACTTGCTAAAAGAGGAGCTAGAATAAGCGTTGTTTTATCGCCAACTCCACCTGTAGAGTGTTTATCACATTTAATTCCTTCAATCATGCTTAAATCGTAAATATCACCGCTATTCATCATTGAATTAGTTAAATTAGATGTTTCTTTTACATTCATACCATTTAAAACAATAGCCATTAATAATGCCGATATTTGATAATCTTTTATTGTATCATTAACATATCCATTAATAAAAAAATCAATTTCTTCACTACTTAATTCTTTTTTATCTCTTTTCTTTTCAATAATATCAACTATATTCATAATAGCCCTCCTTTACAATAATATCTATCTAACACTTGTTATAAAAACAAAATTCTTTTTATTAAAGTGTGCTGCTTTTATATTCTTTACTACATTATCATCTTTTGTTAGTGCAAAAATTGTCGAACCACTTCCACATACTAAAGTAGTATCAACACCTAATGACATTAATTCATCTTGAATATCTTTAATAACAGGTCTAATTACAATAGCACTATCTTGTAATGAGTTTCCAATATTATCACACACATAATTATAATCATTATCTTTTAACGCATTAACTAATTTATCAATATTAGGATGATCACATGTTTTTAAATCAATGTTTTCATAAGCTAATTTAGTTGAAACTCCTTTTTGAGGTTTTACTAAAATTAAATGAAAATCACTTAAATTACTTTCTATTGGTGTTATGATATCTCCTATTCCTTGAACACGACAAGCACAATCATAAAAAAAGAAAGGAATATCAGCACCAAAATTTTTTACAAGGTCTATCTTTTCTTCAATTGATAAATTAAGCATAAACATCTCATCTAAAGCCTCTAAAGTAGTTGCTGCATTAGAGCTTCCACCACCAAGACCAGCTTGCATTGGAATAGTTTTTGCAATATGAATTCTTATTCCCTTTTTTATATTAAATTTTTCTTTAACAAGCTTTGCTACTTTATATACTAAATTTCTTTCATCAGTTGGAATAAAAGGATTAGTACATGTTAAAATTATTTCATCATTTTTTGTTGTTGAGAAATATAATTTATCAAATAAATTTATTTTTGTCATTATCATATCTAAATTATGATAACCATTAGGCATCTTTTCAACTATATTAATTGAAAAATTAATTTTAGCATAAGATTTTTTAATCATTGTGATGATTCTCCTTTACTAAATAATCGCTTAATTGAATAATATCACTTAATGTTAGGTTTTCAGCTCTTAAATTTGTATCAAGGTTATTATCAATTAAAATATTCCTTGTTTTTTCTTTATCATTTACCATTTCATTTAAGTTATTTAAAATAGTTTTTCTTCTTTGTTTAAACAAAACTCTTAACAAGTTAAAAAATACTTTTTCATCTTCAGGTTTGTTTTCAAGTTCAATAAATTTAAATAAAACCACTACACTATCAACATTTGGTACAGGTATAAAAACACTTTTTGGAACATTCATTACAATGTTTGCTTGACAATAATATTGAGTTAAGATAGTTAAAGAATTATAGTCCTTTGTATCCTTTTTAGCACTTAATCTTTGCCCTACTTCTTTTTGCATCATTGCACAAATTCTTTTAATATTTAATTGACTAGATTCTTCAAAAATTTTAATTAATATTGGTGTTGTAATATAGTATGGTAAGTTTGCTACTACAACTATTTCATCACCTTTATCAAAATTTTCATTTACAAGTTTATTTAAGTCTACCTTTAAAAAATCATCAAATACAATATTAATATTATCATAACTAGCTAAACTTTCTTCTAAAACATCTTTTAATCTTTCATCAATTTCTATACATACAAGTTTTTTACATGTTCTAGCTAGTTCTTGAGATAAACTACCTATTCCTGGTCCTATTTCAATTACACAAGTTTCTTTTGAAATTTCAGCATTTTTAACAATATTTCGTACTATATTATTATCAACAAGAAAATTTTGCCCAAAATTCTTTTTAGCACTTAAATTATATTTTTTTAATAATTCATTTGTTTTCGAGCGTGTTGCAATATCATTACTCATTAGCATCCTCCAATATCTTAACAATATCATGATATTCTAATGAAAGCATATTTAATCTTTTAAATAATGTTTTTGCATTACAATACCCAATATTTAATTTATCACATAATTTAATTCTTTTTGTTTTATTACCAATCATATCTAATTTAATAAAATTATTCCAAGTTAAAGTTTCATCATTTTTAAAAGTCACAACATTTTCTAATGCTTTATAAATTACTTCATCACTAGCATGCTCAACACCAACTTTATGTTTAACATGATCAATTGCATCTTCTTTTTTAATAAAAGCATGTTTAGCATTCTTAACAACAGTTATTATTTTATTTCTAATTTGTTCACCTGGATAATCAGGATCACAAAAAATAATTACACCTTTTGTTTCATTTACTTTTTTGATTAAATTTAGTGTATCACTTGAGATTTCAGAACCATTTGTAACAATCACTTCAACATCAAATAATTGTTTAAGTCTACTAGCATCATGTTCTCCCTCAACAACTATAACTTCATTAATTTTCATTAAATATCACCACTAATATTTTAACACATTACATCAATTAAAAAAACAAGGAAATCCTTGTTTTTGCTTATATATGTAAATACTACTATTTTTTATGCCTTGTTATTTTATTCATCCATTTTACTATCTTTTTAAAATTATCTTTCTTTTGATAAAAACTTATTCCATGAGATTTTTTCTTATAAATATGACAAGATACTTTCTTGTTGTTCTTTTTTAATGTTGAACAAAATTCTGATGATTGTTTATATGAAATAGTTTTATCATTTTTTCCAGCATAAATCATTATTGGTGCTTTTATCTTTTTTATATAATTAAAAGTATTAGCATTTTTCAAATCATTTTTTATTGGTGTTTTAATTGTTGTAAAATAATTTAAAATTCTTTTCTGATTTTTTGTATATGCTCCACTACTAACTACATTATTACTTATAGTTATAGCACTTGAATTAATAGGTTCAACTTCTTTACTACTATCATCTTTTTCATCAATATTTTCTTCAGTTTCATTATTTATCTCTTCTTCAGTATTATTTTCTTCACTACCAATTAACTCTGTATCAAGTTTATCTCTTAAATCAAAATATGTATCTAAATTATAAAATCCTGATATTCCAATAAAACCAGCAACTTTATTGTTCATTTTAGCATATTTAACTTTTTCATTATTAAATGATTTAATATTTGGAGTGCTTACTGCTAATGAGCCAACATTAGCTCCTGCTGAAAATCCAACTATTATTATTTTACTAGAATTTATATATAATTTTTTTGAATTATGTTTTAAATATCTAATTGCTGTTTTAACATCATTTGCTGCACTAGGAAACCTTGCATTTTTTGACAATCGATAATTCATTGTAACATAAACATATCCTGCATCATTGTAATTTTTTTTATTTTTCTTTAAACCATAAGCTTTATTACCTGAATCATAATAACCACCATGAATAAAAAGAACAACTGGATTATTTCGATTTCTTTTAATCTTTTTTGGATAATAAATATCTAATTTTTGTTTTTTTGAAATATTATTATATTTAAGATTTTTCTTACTTTTTAATGTAATATATTTTGATTGATACTTTTTAGCATAAATTTCAGTATTATTTAGATACAGAAAACATACCAATAAAAATAATATTATAAGTAACTTATTCTTCTTCAAAAAATCCCTCCTTTAATATAAAACTTTTTATCTATTCATATATGGATTATATTTTATTTCCTCCCCAACACTAGAATATTGACCATGTCCAGGACAAATTTCTAATTTTGGATTAAATGTTTTTAATTTATCTAATGAATTATACATATCATCAATACTACCAGTAGGTAAATCACAACGACCTATTTCATGATAAAAAACAAAGTCACCAGTAAATAAAGTATTTATTTTCTTTACTTCTAACATTGAATGACCATAAGTATGCCCAGGTGTGTGATATACATTTAATTCACCTAACGCTGGTATATCTAATTTATCTTTAACTCCAATAGCATTCTTAACTTCAATATCTCTATCATAAAACATCGTTGACATATTTTCGCTTGGCTTTTTTAAAAGCGGTATTTCTAATTCATGAATAAAAACAGGTGCATCATATTTTTTTGAAATATCATTTACAGATACAATATGATCAATATGACCGTGTGTTAAATAAATATTAATATTTTTTAAATTATTTTCTTGAATTACAAAATCAATTTTATTAAAATCAGATCCTGGATCAACAATAATACAAGTATCATTTTCATAGATAATAAAAGTGTTTTCTTCAATAAAACTATTTACTACTCTTTCGACTTTCATTTTTAAACCTCCGTATATTAAAAAAAGATTACTGTTAATAATCTTTTACTTTTTATTTCTTTTCTTTATGTATTGTTTGTGCATTACATCTTGAACAATATTTTTTATACTCTACACGATCAGGATGTAGTTTTTTATTTTTCTTTCCAATATAATTCTCTTCGCCACACTCAGTACATTTTAGTGTAATGTTATCTCTCATTATGACACCTCCCATAACTTTTACCATAGATATTTTATCATAAAAAAACGTGTTTGACTAGTACTTTATAAAATAATATTCATTTTTAAAAAATAATAAGTAGTAATTTATCAATAAAATAATTATTAAAGATATTAAGATAATTAAAATAGATGTATTATGTTCAAAAATGACTTATTGTCAAAGTTATAGTATAATTAATATCGAGGTGATTTAATGTTTTATAGAGATAAAACTAGACCAATTAATGTTGGTGGTATTCAAATCGGTAATAACGATAAAATAATTATCCAATCAATGTGTAATACAAAAACAAAAGATATAAATAATACGGTTAAACAAATAAATGAATTGCAAGAAGCAGGATGTGAAATAGTTAGGGTTGCTGTTTTAGATATTGAAGATGCTAAGGCAATAAAAGAAATAAAAAAGAATATTTCTATTCCAATAGTTGCTGATATTCATTTTGATTATCGTTTAGCAATAGAATCAATTAATTCAGGAGTTGATAAAATAAGAATAAATCCCGGTAATATTGGTTCAAATGATAAAGTTAAGGCAGTTGTTGATGCATGTAAAGAAAAAAAGATACCAATAAGAATTGGCGTAAATGCAGGTTCACTAGAAAAGGAAATATTAGATAAATATCAATACCCTTGTGCAAAGGCAATGGTTGAAAGTGCTAGAAAACATGTCGAGATACTTGAAAAACTTGATTTTTATGATATATGTATTTCATTAAAGGCAAGTGATGTTTTATTATCAATAGAAGCTTATGAATTAGCTGCAAAAGAATTTAATTATCCTCTACATTTAGGAATTACTGAAGCTGGAACAAAATTTGCTGGAACAATAAAATCATGTGCAGGTTTAGCCCCACTTATTCATCAAGGTATTGGCTCAACAATTAGGGTTAGTTTAAGCACTGATCCTGTTTTAGAAATTGAAGTAGCTAAAGAGTTATTGAAAAACTACCATTTAGCAAACAATCTTCCTACTATTGTTTCTTGCCCTACTTGTGGTCGATTACAATACAGTATGTTTGATGTTGTTGATGAGATTGAAAAATATTTAAAAAATAAGAAAACTAATATTCATGTTGCAATAATGGGATGTGGTGTTAATGGTCCTGGTGAAGCAAAATCTGCTGATATTGGAATTGCTGGTGGTGTAGATGAAGGTGTTTTATTTAAAAAAGGAAAAATTATCAAAAAAGTAAAACAAGCCGAAATGATAAATGAATTAAAAAAAGAAATTGACTTATTTATTAGTGAAGAAAAACAACGATAAAAAAAGAACCATCGCGGTTCTTTTTACTTTTTAGGTGGTGTTATTAATGAAATTGTTTTATATTTATCATTAAATAACACTAATAAACTTTTTAAATCTTCAATTGTTACTTCATTGATTACTTCTAAAACTTCAAATAAATCATAGCCACTAATATAATATGAAATAAATGAATCAGCAATTCCCTCTGGGCTATTAAAAACTCTAATAAAATCACCAGTATATTTAGCTTTGATAATTTCAAAGTCTTTTTCATTGATAAAATGTGTTAAATCTTGCTTAAAATAATTATCTAAATATTTTGTAAGATATTGTTCATCATCACAAGTAAAAGATAATTGAATAAATGCATAATCATTTAAATTATCTTGTTGATACCCATAACTATATTGGTTTGTAATTTTTTGATTGTTAAACAAGTCTTGGAAGAAATCCGTGCTTTTAGCAAACAAAATATCCATTAATACTCCCATAGCAATATCTTGCTTTAATGAATCCATTATATAATCATTAACTTTAAATGAATAATTATATTTAGTATTTAAAACATCTAACTCTCTTTTTGAATATCTATTTACTACATCTTTTGGTTCTTTTTCATTAATTAACTTTAAATTTATTTTTTTAAACTCTTTACTGTTTTGATTATCAATAATTGTACTTGATAAAGAATCTAAATCAAATGAACCACATACAAATAAAACCATATTTGATGGATGATAGAAATGATTATAATATAAATATAAATCTTCTTTTGTAATTGCATTAATACTCTCTTTAGTTCCAGCAATATCAATTTTTACACTATTATTATGATACATTGATTGAAGTGATTGAAAAAATGATTGCCAATCAACATTATCATCATACATTGCAATTTCAGATGCAATAATTGGTTTTTCTTTTTCTACGGATTTATCACTTAATTGTAAATCTTGAACAAAATCTAACAATGTTATAACGTTTTGATTAACATTTGCTGTAGCACTAAATAGATATGCTGTTTTATCAAATGAAGTGAAGGCATTGCTTGAAGCCTGTTGTTTACTAAAAGTATCCATAACATCATAATTATCTTTTTCAAACATCTTATGCTCTAAAAAATGTGCTGCTCCATCAATAACATTATAAGTTTTTCCATCAACTTTAAATTTTGTATTACATGAACCAAATTTACTTGCAAAAATTCCATAAGTTTTATAATAATCCTTTTTCTGCAATAAATACACTTCTAAACCATTTTCACAGGTAAAATGATATAAAGTTTCATCAATTAATTCATAATATTTCCTATTCATTTTTATCACCACTTAATAAATACTTAGCTTTCAGTTTAATATTTTTTACTTTTTCTACTAATTGTTCTAATTCAATATTTTCAATCATTTTAATATCATAATCTAAATCTGTTGAATATTGTTGCATTGTACGATTAATATCATAACTAACAAGACCAACTTGACTATCTTTAACTTTTTGTAACATATCTTTAGCAACCGATTTAGCATCTTTAAAATCATCACTTGTTATTTCGCCATTTTTCATCATTTCTAAAATTTCTTCAATTAATGAAACGGTTTTAGAATAATTTTCTTTTTCAATTCCAGCTAATACTGCAATTGAATTACAATATTGAACATAGCTAGATCTAATTGTATAACATAAATTCTCTTTTTCTCTAACGATTTTAAATAAATACGAGTTACTTGATAATCCAAATAAAATATTTATTAAAAAGTAATAGTAATAATTTTCATTATTAATTTCATCATCAATAGTTAAACCAACTAATAATTTTGATTGCACAATATCTTGACTTTCTATAACTTCCTTAATGTCATCAATTTCTATTTGATATGAATTTGTAAAATTATTATATGAAACTTCAGGAATTTTTTCATTTAAAATTGTAATAGTTTTATTATAATCACTTGATGTTAAAATACCACAAACATAAGGAGTTTGTTTTATTAATTCATTATAAAAATTATATAAAGTATCGTTTGTAATTAATTCAATATCTTCAATATACCCCGCCATATTTAAAGATAGTGGGTAGTTTTTGGCAAATACTTTGAAAAACTGTTCAGTTGCATAACTAGTTTTATCATCATAAATGCTTTTTATTCTCTCTTTTAATTCATATTTTTTTAAATCAATAACAGTATTATCAAAACTATTATTAATTTGTAGTGGATTAAAAATATATGTTAAATAAGTATTAATAATATTTTCAAGATAATTTTCACTATTTAAAAAACGACTAGCTACAAAAATAATTGTAATATCAAAAGCTATTTTATCTCCTTTTAAAGAGATAGATATATCCAATTTACATCCATATAAAGAATCTAAATAATCAGTAGCTTCCTTATAAGTTTTTTGGATATTATTTGAATAAGTTATATACATAGATAAAAGAGATGCTAGTGAAGTGTTCTCTTTTTTAGCATCTATTAAATATCTAATTTGTAAATAATTCGTTTTAAATTTATCGGATTTTTTTATGTTGTAATTTGTTTGCATTAAATCACTCCAATTCTTCATTTCTAACTAAAACATCACGAGGTTTACTTCCTCTTCTAGCTGATATAATACCATTATTTTCAAGCTCATCAATAATTTTTGCAGCTCTATTATAACCAAGACTAAATTGTCTTTGAAGTTTAGATGTACTAATTGTTTCTTGTTTTTTTACATAATCTTCTATTTCAAAATATAATTCATCACTGCCTGAAGATTTTTCATTAATAGAACTTTCTTCAAGATTATGAAAACTCTCATTGTTTAAAGTTAAAATATTTTGTTTCTTGATTGCATAAACAATTTTTGAAACCTCATCATCAGATAAAAAGGCACCTTGAACTCTTTGTGGTGAACTAACTCCTGAAGGAAAGAATAACATATCCCCTTTTCCAAGAAGTTTTTCTGCACCAACCATATCTAAAATAGTTCTTGAATCAATACTACTACTAACAGCAAACGCTATTCTACTTGGAATATTCGCCTTAATAACACCAGTAATAACATCTGTGCTCGGTCTTTGTGTAGCCACTATTAAATGAATACCTGCAGCACGAGCCATTTGAGTTATTCTCATAATACACTCTTCTACATCTTTTGGACTAACCATCATTAAGTCAGCTAATTCATCAATTATAACTACAATATATGGCAATTTTTCTAATTTTAATTCTTCATCTGCAACTTTTTCATTAAATTTTTCAGCATATTTATTATAAGTTGATATATTTTTACAATTATGGTTTGAGAAAATTTGATATCTTTGATCCATTTCTTCAACAATTCTTCTTAATGCAATACTAGCTGCTTTTGGATCACTAACAACTGGTGTAATTAAATGTGGAATATCATTATAAATATTTAATTCAACCTTTTTAGGATCAATTAATAATAGTTTAACTTCATTGTAATGTGCATTCATTAATATAGAAACAATAATACTATTAATACATACTGACTTACCACTTCCAGTTGCACCAGCAACCAATAAATGTGGCATTTTATCTAAGCTAGTATAAATTGACTTACCATTAATATCTTTTCCTAAACCAATTACTAATTTATTTTCATTTTCATAATCAATATCATTTAAAACTTCTTTTAAAGTAATTAAACTATTTTTCACATTTGGAATTTCAATTCCGACAGCTGATTTACCAGGAATTGGAGCTTCAATTCTCATTTCTTTAACTGCTAAAGCCATTTTAATATCATCAGCCATTGAAGCAATTCTATTAACTCTTATTCCTGCACTTAAAGTTAACTCAAACTTTGTAACAGACGGTCCAATATTTATTTTAGACACATTAACATCCAAATTAAATTCTTTGAGAAAATCAATTAATAACTTTGCCTTTTCATTAGCATTTCTTTTGTTAACTTGATTAGCATCGTTTGTTTTAGGATTTTTTAATAAATCAAATGATGGTAAAACATAGTCTTTAGCATTTAATTTAATATTTTTACTTATTTCAATTTCTTTTTCTTCATCATCAAAAACTATTTCAGAATCATCAAATGGTAATTCATTATTATATGTTTCTTCATTATTTATAACTTGATCATTATTATCTATAATTTCAAAATCATCACTATTTTTTTCTTCTTCATTTTCTTTTTCTTCATTATTGTCTATTTCAAAGAAGTTTACCTTTTTCTTTTCATTCTCAATTTTTTGTTTTTCAAGTTTAGCTTGTTGTCTAGCAATTCTTTTATGTTTTTGTTCTTCAGCAATCTTAGATAAATCATTATGTTTATTTTGAATAACTGTACTAACACTAATCATAAAATAAATAATTAAAGCAATAATCAATATAACTATTGCAAAAATACCCGTACCATACAAACCAAAAAGTTGTGAAAAACTACCATATAATAACATTTGTAATAGTCCTAATTTAGACTGTGTAATATTTTTTAAGTCAATTACATCAAAACCAGTAGTTGTTGCATCAATACATCCAAACAATAACATTAAGCCCAACATAAAAAATAATGATCCAATAACATATCTTGATTTAAATGATAATACCTTTCCTTGAACTAAAATATAACCAAAAAAACATAGTAATTGTATCATTATAAAATAATATGGAATGTTTCCAAAAATATTTTTAAAGAAAACATCTAAAATTAATCCAGCGCTTCCAAATTGAAATACTGATATTATTATAATAGCAATTGAAATTAGGGCTACTATATAATAGATAATTTCTTGATTCTTTTGTTGTGTATTTTTACGTTTTTTTCGCTTAGCCATAAAATCACCTCGATAGAGATTATTATAACATAAATTTATTTTTTTATTAAGATAAATTAATTCAATATACAATATAAATAACACATTTAATATCATCATTATGATATAATTATTTTGAGGTGATACTATGAAGATTTTTATTGATGTCGATAATACTATCCTTGAGCATTCAGGGTTTTATTCAATCGAGACTGAAAGTAGAATTCATTCTTCAATTGGAAAATTTCCACATGAAAATGAGAATGCAATAAAAACAATGTATGAAAGTGCTATTTGTCGTAATCCTGATATAGTTAAAAAATTATTATTTTTAGATAATGTTTACATTTTAACAAAATACCCTGCTATTGAATATGAGATACACAAACAATTAAGAATGGCTGAAATTTTAGAGATATCTCATGAAGAATTAATGAATTTAAAAGATAGTAATGGTAATATTAAATATATTTGTATTGATACAAACTCATCAAAAGTACAAACTGTCAAAGAAATGTTTGACATTGCTGATTTAAGTGATTGTATTTTAGTTGATGATTATTCATACAATTTAATTGAGTGGGAAAATAATGGTGGAATAGCAATCAAATATTATAATGAATATAATAGTCCTAATCATCCAATAAAAGGCTTATCTATATCGAATTTTAAGATATTCACAACTCTTTTAGAAAACAAATCTATAAATGATCTTTTAGTTTCTTGTGAAGACTCTTATATGTTAAATTTGTTTGTTAAATTGTTAAATGATAAAGCAAATGTTGAATATTTAGATATTTTACATCAAGTTTATTTAGATTTAATCAGTAAATTAAAAGTTGAGAAAATGAATATTAATTCAAAATATAATATAAGAAGTTTTTTAATTGAATATTATGGTTTAATGGAAAGTTTAAATCCAAATTATTGGAGTTCAAAAATAAAAAATGAAATAAATAATAATTGTAATCTATCTTTAATCTGTGCATCTTTTGATACTGATTTAAGAAAACTAAATATTTTTGAAAATGAAGATAATCTTGCACTTAAAATTATTGAGAAAAAGGAAAGCAAGACAACTAATATTTATGATGTATATTTAACATTAGATGAAAATGCTTTTTTAACTAGTATTGATGAAACACTAAATAATTTAATTGAAATACTAAATAAATTTATTTTAAAGGATGATTGTTAATGGATTCATCTAGTCATGTATGTATGGGTGTTGCAACTGGATTAATGCTTGCGAATGTTGCTTCAAACAATAATATTGAAGTAAATACTGCTAGTATTGTTGCTATTAGTATAATTGCTAATGTCTTTCCAGATATTGATATTATCTTTAAATTAAAAGGTGAAAATGCTTATATAAATAATCACCGTGGACCATCTCATTCAATATTCTTTGCATTTATATGGATTTTATTAATTAGTACATTTGGATACTTTAGTGTTAACGAAAATTATTTTATTTATTTAATATGTGCAACTTTAGGTATTTCATTACACATTTTTACAGACTTATTAAATGGCTATGGTGTTCAGTTTCTTTGGCCATTTCAAAAAAAATGGATTGCATTTGGAATAACCTATACCTTTGATGCGGTACTAATTTTTTTACATATTATCTCATTTATATTAATATTTATTTTTAAAACCCCTATTCTACTTACTTTCTTTAGTGTGTATTCTATTATTGGTCTATATATATTAATATCTTTTATTTACCATTACTTTTTAAAAAAAGCATTAATAAAAAAATATGGCAAATACAAAAGACTAATTTTACAAGCAAAAGCTACACCATTTAATTGGAAGTATGTTTATGAAACATATGATAAAAAGTTTTTTATGGGTGTTGTTCGTTTTAAAACAATAATTCAATTAAGATATGAAAAAAGATTAGAAGTTCTATCACCTGAATTAGAAAAAATTCTTCATAACGATAATAATGTTAAAGCATTTATTGATTTTACACCAATATATAATTATCATATTCATAAAAGAGAAAACAATATTATTGAAATAAAATACTATGATTTGCGTTATTTAATGGTTAGAAAAGGACAACTTAATTATACTTTTAATTGTATTGTTCAAGTTAAGGATAATGTTGTTCAAAGCTCTTATCTTGGATTTACCTTAAATGAAGAAAATGCTAAAAAAAGATTTGAAAAGAGAAAAGAAAAATATTCCCAATAATTAGGAATATTTTTTTTATTATTTAATTATTTAATTATTTTAATCTAGAATTGATCATCCATAACTTTTTAGAGTAATCACCAATATAATCTTCCATAGTAGCAACTAAAACATAGTTATCATTATCATCAGCTTCTTCTCTAATTTCTTTAAATGAAGCAATTAGATATTCGTAGATTTCTTTAAGATTTTTAGTTATTTCTTCTTTAGTGTAATCCTTTACTTCATAATCTTTAATTTTTGATAATTCATCATATTCTTTTAAAGAACTCACTGGATAAACATCTCTAGTTTTTAAGATTTCTGCAATATCATCGTATTTTTCAAAAACATCATTATAGAAATCTTCAGTCAATTCATGGTATTCAGCAAAATCATACCCTACGACATTCCAGTGCATGTTATGTAAGTTAACATTTAACTTCATCAAATCTGCCAATAATGTTTGTAATAAATTAATCTCTTTCATTTTAATATACCTCTCTTTTCTTTTGATACCTTAATTATAGCAAATATAATTAATATAACAATCGACAGACATTAATTTTACATATAGTTTACAAAAATTAAACACAAATTATTAAATAATTAACCAATAGCAATGTTTTCTTCAGGTAATCTTATTAAATTTGAATCTTCTTTATTTTTAGCAAGGATAATCATTGCATTTGTAATACCTAATTGTCCAATAACCATTAACACTGCAATAATAATTTTAGATATTGAATCTAAGAATGGAGTTATCCCAAGTGAAAGACCAGTCGTACCAAAAGCAGATGATACTTCAAATATTATCGGCATAATAGGTAATTTAGTATTAAAAGAGATAATGAATAGTGAGGCTGCAAAAACCATAAAAACAGCAACACAGATACTTACATAAGCATCAAAAATTGTTTTTTGAGGAATTCTTCTATTAAATGCTTCAACATCTGTTTTATTTGATGCATAAGTTTTTAAATATAGAAAAATTAAAGCAAGAGTTGTTGTTCTAATACCGCCACCAGTAGAAGCTGGTGCAGCACCAATAAACATCAGTGCAGTTAAAACCATTTTAGTCCCTGTGCTAAACTCATTTAAGTTCATTGTAGATAATCCCCCACTTCTTGATGAAATGGTTTGAAATAAAGCATAATAAATTCCTTTTAATCCTTCGTTTTCAATAAATATAAACTTACTATCTAATATCAATATAGATATAAAACCAACTATTCCAACAACAAAGTATGTAAATAAACTTATCTTTGAGAATAGTGAAAATCTAAAAACATCTTTATTTCTTTTTGCAATTAAAAATCTTTTAATATCAACTAAAACTGGAAAACCTAAACCACCGACAACAATTAAAAACATTATATATGTTTGGAATAAATAGTCATTTGCAAAAGGCATTAAACTACTACCAGTTAAATCAAACCCAGCATTAGTAATGGCTGCTGTTGTATGAAAATATGAAAACCATAACCCATCTAAGAAACCATAATTATAATTAACAACCATATGTATACAAATAATTATTGTGAAAATAAATTGGAAACTAACCATTATTAAAACAGCATCTTTAATAAGTTTTACCATTCCATTTGGATCAGTTTGCTTTTGTTCAGTATAAATCATCATTCGATCTGATGTTGAAATTTTACGATTAACTAGTAAAAATAAAACTGCTTTCATTGTCATTAAACCAATTCCACCTATTTGAATAAGTGCTAAAATTATTAAGTGTCCAAAACCATTAAAAGTATCGGCTATTTTAATTGGAGTTAAACCTGTATCTGTAAATGCTGATGCAGAAACAAAAAAAGCATCAATCATACTAACCCCTTTGAAATTAGCGTGAGTAATTGGTAAAAACAATAAAAAGCCACCTAGTAATATCATAAAAATATAACCATAAGCAACATTTCTTTTAAATTTTATTTTCTTATTTTCTTTTCCAAAAAAATTAAATTTAAATTTTTTCATAATCAAATCCCCTTTATTCAAATGAATAATTGCTATATAATTCTACCATGTTAAATTGATTAAGTAAACAACCTAATAATAAGAATTTCTATCAAAATTTGTTATGTTTAGATAACAATTTTAAATAATTTTTATTTGATAAAAAGTTATGGTTGATTTCAAAAATAAAAGTAGTATAATTATCCATGATAGGAGTGAATTTTATGATAAAAACAAAAGATGTTTTAGTAATTGGTTTAGGAAGATTTGGTAGTTCAATTGTTGAAACATTACTAGAAAAAAAACAAAGAGTAACAGTTGTTGATATGTCAGAACAAAGAATAAATAAATTTTCAAGACGAGCAGAATATGCAAAAGTGTGTGATACTCGTAATGAAGAAGTATTAGAGCAACTTGGTGTTAATAACTTTGATCATGTCGTAGTTGCGATTGGTTCTAGTATTGAATCAAGTATTATAACAACTTTACTTTTAAAAGATATGGGAGTAAATAACATCACTGTTAAAGCAAGCAATTTCCAACATAAATCAGCACTTTTAAAACTTGGCATTGCTCCTGGTAATATCATTATGCCAGAACATGAAATGGGACATAAGGTTGCCTTAACAATTACAGTACCAATAGTTGCTGATTACGTTTCTTTGATTGGAAAAAAATACAGCATTATTGAAACATTTCCAAACAAAACTAGCTTATCTGGTCACAATATAAAAGACCTTGATATAAAAAGAAAATTCAATGTTACAATTGCAGCTATCAAACGTGATGATGAAGTTATAATTCCTGATAGTAACACTATAATTGGTGATAATGATTCACTAATAGTAATTGGTGAAGATGGCGCATTAAATAATTTTGAACAAATACTATAAAAGCCCTAGTTTAAACTAGAGCTTTTTTATAATGAAATCATTATCATAATCAACAATAATATCTTCATTTGGCATAATATTATCTTTTAAAATTTCTTTTGCAATTAATGTTTCAATATGTTTTTGAATGTATCGTTTTAATGGTCTTGCACCATACGCTGCATCAAATCCATATTCTATAACTTTATCCATTGCTTTTTCAGACAATTTTAGCGTAATATTATCTTCTTTTAACCTTAATGACACTTCTTCAATAAACTTGTTGACAATATTTTTAACTAAGTCTTTTGATAAAGCATTAAAAGTAATAACCTCATCAATTCTATTTAAAAATTCTGGTCTAAAATAATTTTTTATCAATTCATCAACTTTTTTAGGTGTATCATCATCATGATTTAACATATATTCTGAACCAAGGTTTGATGTCATAATGATAATTGTATTTTTAAAATCAACTAATCGACCTTTTGAATCAGTTAATTGTCCATCATCAAGTATTTGTAATAGTATATTGAATACATCTTTATGAGCTTTTTCAATCTCATCTAATAAGACAATAGAATATGGTTTTCTTAAAATAGCATTCGTTAATTGACCACCATCTTCAAAACCAACATATCCTGGTGGTGCTCCTACTAAACGTGAAACACTATGTTTTTCCATGTATTCACTCATATCTATTCTCACTATTTGGTTTTTACTATCAAATAGCTCTAAAGCTAAAGATTTAGCAATTTCTGTTTTACCCACTCCTGTAGGTCCTAAAAACATGAATGAACCAATAGGACGATTAGGATCTTGAATTTTAGCACGCGATCTAATAATAGCATCTGATATTTTTTCAATAGCTTCATCTTGACCAAAAACCATTGATTTTAAATTATCTTCAAGCGATAGTATTTTTTCACGATCTTTTTTAATTAATTTAGAAACAGGTATACTTGTCCAATTTGAAACAATTTGGGCAACTTCATCTTCACTAACTGATTCACTTAATAAACGATCTTCTGCTGAAATTTCTAATACTTCATTAGCAGCTAATTTTTTTTCAAGTTCTGGAATAGTACCATATTGTAAACGAGCAGCATCTTCAAGCTGAGCATTTGATTTAGCTTGTTCTAAATCATGTTTCGCTTTATCTAATTCTTCTTTAATTTTTTGAATTTGCGATATCTCATCTTTTTCTTGTAGCCATTTAGCTTTCATTTCTTCTTCATATTCACGTAAATTAGCAAGTTCTCTTTGAATATTTGACAATCTTTCTTTAGTTTTCTTATTTTTTTCTTTTTTCAATGATGTTTCTTCAATTTCTAATTGTCTAATACGCCTTGTTAACTCATCAAGTTCAGCAGGCATTGAATCAATTTCAGTTCTAATTGTAGCACAAGCTTCATCAATTAAATCAATTGCTTTATCTGGTAAAAAACGATCAGTGATATATCTTTTTGATAATTTAACTGCTGCAATTATTGCTTCATCATCAATTTTAACACCATGATGAATTTCAAAACGTTCTTTTAAACCTCTTAAAATTGAAACACTATCTTCTAAAGTAGGTTCATCAACTTTAACTTTTTGAAATCTTCTTTCTAAGGCAGGATCTTTTTCAATATACTTTTGATATTCAGAAATTGTTGTTGCTCCAACACAGTGTAACTCACCTCTTGCAAGCATTGGTTTTAACAAGTTTGATGCATCCATTGCACCATCTGTTTTTCCAGCACCAACAAGCGTATGTATTTCATCAATAAATAAAATGATTTGTCCATTAGACTCTTTAATCTCTGCTAAAACAGCTTTTAATCTTTCTTCAAACTCACCACGATATTTTGCACCAGCAATTAATGCTCCCATATCTAATTCAAAAATTATTTTATCTTTTAATCCCTCTGGAACATCTTGTCGTACAATTCTTTGAGCTAAACCTTCTACGATTGCTGTTTTACCAACACCAGGCTCACCAATTAATACTGGATTATTTTTTGTCTTTCTTGATAAAATTCTAATTACTCGTCTTATTTCTTCATCACGGCCAATTACAGGGTCAATTTTGTTTTCTTTTACATCCTCAACTAAGTTTCTTCCATATTTAATTAATGCATCATAATTAGCCTCAGGGTCTTTGCTTGTAACATTACGATTTTTTCTAATTTCATCAATAGCAGTTTTAACATTATTTTTTGTTAAGTTATAACGTTTTAACACTGGTTTAAAGCGATTATCACTTTCATCAACAAAAGCTAAAAAAATGTGTTCGATTGAAAGGTATTCATCATTCATTTTTTTCATAATTTTTTCTGCTCTTAATAGCAAGCTATTTAAATTCGTACTTACTGAAAGTTGATCAACTAAGTTACTTGATGTTGTTTCACTTTTTAATAAGCTATTCATTTCACTTCTAAACTCTTCTTTGTTTACATTAAGATTATCTAAAACTCGATATACAAATGATTCTTTATCATTTAGAATAGCACAAATCAAATGTGTAGTATCAATATTTAGATTCTTATTTTCAATTGCTAATGCATTTGCATTCATTAATGCTTCATTAACTTTATTCGTAAAAATTTCTGGATTCATATTATCTCCTCCACTCTTTTTAATCCAATATAATTATACTATACTTTTAGCACTCTAACAAGCAAAGTGCTAAATAAGTACATAATTAAGTTTTTGTTTAAATTTCATTAAAAAAATGGTAAAATAATGATTGTATAGGGGGAATAAAATGAATATTGTAAAAGGAAAAGATATTGCATTAAAAATAACTAAAGAAATTGATAAGTATAAAAGTCAATTAAAAAATAAAGAGGCTAAGGTTGCTATTGTAAGAGTTGGTGATCATGGTGATGATATAACTTATGAAAAATCAATTGTTAAAAAATTTAAGGAAATCGGTATTGATACTGAATTAAAAACATTTGATAAAATGGTATCACACGATGATTTTGTAACAACCATTAAAAACCTTAATCATGATAGTGAAATTAATGGTATTATTATTTTAAGACCACTTCCTGATCAAATTGATGCTGATACCATAGCACAGTTAATTGATCATAATAAAGATATTGATGGAATGTCATATACAAATATCGCAAGACTATTTACTTCTGATGATTTTGGTTTTGTACCTTGTACTCCTCAAGCAGTAATGGAAGTTATTGATTATCTAAAAATTGATTTGGGTGGTTTAAATGTAACAATTGTTGGAGCAGGAATGGCTGTTGGACGTCCATTATCTGTATTAATGTTAAATCGTAAGGCGACTGTAACTACATGTCGAACTTTAACTAAAGACCTTGTCAAAGAATGCTCTAATGCTGATGTAATAGTTGCTGCTGCTGGTGTAAAACACTTAATAAAAAATGAACATGTTAAAAATGGTGCGATTGTTATTGATGTTGGTATTAATGTCGATAATGGTAAAATTTATGGTGATGTTGATTTTGAAAATGTTGTTGATAAAACAAAATATATTACTCCAGTTCCAGGTGGAATTGGTTCAATAACAACTATGATTTTAGCAAAACAAGTTTATAAAGCAAAATTAATTCAAGAGAAATAAAAAAAACACTTAAATGTGTTTTTTTAGTTTGAATTCTAATTTATATTTATTGCTTTTCTAAAAAATCTTCACCCTTTTGAACTTCAACCATACTTAATCCAAAATAATCTTGTTGTCTTAATACTTCATATACTAAAATACTAACACAATTTGATAAGTTTAAACTACGAGCATTTTTAGACATTGGAATTCTTAAACAAGTATCTAAGTTTTCTTTTAAAATATCGTAAGGAATACCACTACTCTCTTTTCCAAAAATTAAGTAAATATTTTCCTCAACATTACTGTAATCAAAATTACTATGTGGTTTTTTTCCATATCTAGTAAGAAAGTAATAAGTACCTTTATTTTTTTCTTTAAAATCATTAAAATTACTATATAACTCAAAATCCAGTCCATCTAAATGATTAGCCGTTGATCTTCTTACATCTTTTTTATATAAATCAAAACCAAGTGGCTCAATTAAATGTAGCTTAGTGTTAGTTGCAACACATGTTCTAATAATATTACCAGTATTTTGTGGTATTTCTGGTTCATACAAAACAACATTTATTGGCATAGCGTTTGCTCCTTTATAATATCATAAATTTGTTTTAAAGCATTTGAACGATGAGAAATCTCATTCTTTTTCTTAGCATCAATTTCTGCTAATGTCATATCTAAGTCTTTTAAATAGAAAATTGGATCATAACCAAAACCATTATTACCTTTTCTTTCATCAATAATTTCACCATCTAAATATCCTTCAACAATATATTCAGTATCATTGTCAATAATCAAAGCCATAGCACAAACAAATCGAGCATCACGATTATTAACTCCTTTAACATTTTCTAATAGCTTATCAATATTGTCTTCATCATTTTTATGCTCTCCTGCATACCTTGCAGAATAAATTCCAGGCTCATTATTTAATGAAATAACTTCTAATCCAGAATCATCGCTTAAAACTGGTAATTTTATTAAATCATAAATTTCTTTAGCTTTAATATATGCATTTTCTTTAAAAGTACTACCTGTCTCTTCAACATCAATATCAATATTAACATCACTTAAAGATGATACATCAATATTCAATGGCTCCAATATTTTTTTTATTTCTTTTATTTTGTTAAGGTTATTGCTTGCTACAATTAGTTTATTCACTTTTATCTCTTCCTTTTAAATAGTTATACGTATACTCATTAACTAATGGTTTTATTTTATCATAATCATTTTCGGCTAAGTATTTACGAACCAGACTAGCACTTATTGGAATATCATCTACTTTTTTTCTTTCGATAACAATCAACTCATCACCAAAATTAGCTTTTAATTCATTGTTGTAATAAGCAGTTAATTCATCATTTGGCTCACTACCAACAAAACGCTTCTTTATATTCAATTTTTCCATTATCTTTTTAAACATTAAAATATCAATATTTGTATAATACTTTGCCTTACTATCTAAAGATTTTAAGAAGTAAGTTGGAAAAGTTGCCTCTGAAATGATATATGGGCCACTTGGAATTACTAAAACATTATCCAAATCCTCAACTCCACGCTTAACTAAATCAATTCTTGTTTTAAAATCAAAATATGACTTATTCTCTTCAACAACAAATATTATTAAAAAATCAACATCCTTTAAAGCAGTAGCAATTAAATAGCGATGCCCTAAAGTAAAAGGATTACAATTCATAACAATAGTACCAATATTATTGCTATCAATATTTATATCATTGTAGTATTGATTAAATAATGGTGTTCCCATTTCAAATAAGCCAATCTCTTCATATTGAACTAATAAATTAAACCCAATGCTAGAAAAATGGTTTTGATAAATCATTTTTGTAAAAATAAAGTAGTGAAATAAACCTTCACTATGAGAAATTGCAACTAATTCACTAATTAATTTTGCAACAAAATCTTGAGATTGAAAATGACAAGAAACAGCAATCATTTTAAATACATTATCTTTTTTTGCAGCACATGCAACAATCTTATCATTATCTTTAATTACTAAACACGTATCAATATTTTCATCAAATGTTAATCCCTGTGTTTTTAAAAAAGACTCTAATTTCTCTCTATTTATTTTTATTTTATAATTATAATTAACAACCATATTATTACTCCTAGATAAAAGCCCTAAAAATTTATTAGGGCCTTAGTTTTATTTTTTATATTGATTCATTGCATTAATAGTTTGCTTAATTTGAGCTTCAGATGGTTTTCTACCCATTTGCATATACATCGCTCTAATCATTTTCTCATTAATTGGTGGGTTTTTTGCTAGTTCCTTTTTAAATCTATTTTGAGCAAAAAAGAATCCCCCAGCAAAACCAACAACTAATGAAATAATAATTGTAAAAATTTGCATCATATCCATTATTAACAACCTCCACTTCTAACTACTTAATTATATCAAAATTAAATCTATTTAACAATGTTTTTAACTATTTCTACGACATTATTAACACTAAAGCCATACTCTTCCATAACCTTAGCACCAGGTGCACTTGCACCATAAGTATCGATTGCTAAAATTTGTGAATCTTTTAAAGCATATTTATGCCAACCAAATGATGATCCCATTTCAATAACAAGTCGTTTTTTACAACTTGATGGAATAATTTGGTTTTGGTACTTTTTAGATTGTTTTTCAAATAAACTACGACATGGCATACTAACAACACGAACATCAATACCATCTTTTTTCAATTCATCAGCTGCTTTAGAAGCTAAATTAACTTCAGAACCAGTTGCTATTAAAAGGCAATCAATTTCTTTTTCTTCTTCTTTAACAATGTATGCACCTAATTCAACTTTATTAGCATCACTATTTTTTTCAACCTCTAAATTTTGACGAGATAAAATAAGTGCAGTAGGCGTTTCTTTACTAGTGCTTGCTATTTTCCATGCACCAAAAGTTTCATTAGCATCACATGGTCTAATTACATTGACATTTGGCATTGAACGAAGCATTGCTAAATGCTCAATTGGTTCATGAGTAGGTCCATCTTCACCAACAGCAATCGAATCATGGCTAAATACATAAGTACTTGGAATTCTCATTAATGATGCCATTTTAATTGCCGGTTTTAAGTAATCAGAGAAAACAAAGAAAGTTCCACCAAATATTTTAATTCCACCATGCAACATTACACCATTATTAATTACAGCCATAGCAAACTCTCTAACACCATAATTAATATTTCTACCTAAGTAATTATCTTTACTAAATAATGAGCTATCCTTAATTGCTGTCATTGTTGAACCAGATAAATCAGCACTTCCACCAATGAATGTTGGATATTCTTTAGCAATATAATTTATTACATCATTGCTACTATTTCTTGTCGCTTGTAATTCTCCAACTTCTTTTAATGAATATTTTGAAAAATCAATTTCATATTTATTATCAATTAATAGTTGTAGTTCTTTTGCTTCATTTTCATAGTTTTGATAATATTCTTTAAACATTTTATTCCATTCTTTATAAGCTTTTTCACCATTTTTTATTTGTTCATAAGTAAAAGTATCATAAACATCATTTGAAACATAAAATTCTTCTAAAGAACAACCATAAGCCTTTTTAGCATTATCTCCATCTTCTTTTCCAAGAGGTGAACCATGTGTTTTTGAAGTTCCTTGATTTTTTGAACCATAACCAATAATTGTTTTAACTTCAATAATTGTTGGTTTACTATCTTCTAATTGAGCCATTTTTAAAGCTTTATTAAGTTGATTTAAATCATTACCATCATCAACTTTTAAATATTGCCATCCAAATGATTCATATCTTGTTTTAATGCAATCACATGAAGTTTGATTTAAAGGACCATCTAATGTAATATCATTAGAATCATAAAAAACAATTAGTTTACCTAATCCCCATAATCCAGCTAAACTAGCACCTTCACTAGTTACCCCCTCTTGCATATCGCCATCACCACATAATGCATAAGTATAGTGATCAATGATATTATAATCATCTTTATTATATTTTTTTGCAAGTATTTTTTCTGCTAAAGCCATACCAATAGCCATTGGAATACCTTGTCCTAAAGGTCCACTTGTTGCATCAACACCAGGAGTATGTCCTACTTCTGGATGTCCTGGAGTAATAGAGTTCCATTGTCTAAAATTCATTAAATCACTTAAACAAATATTAAATCCACTTAAATGCAATAATGAATACAATAACGCAGATGCATGACCACTAGCTAAAACAAAACGATCACGATTAAACCAATCTGGTTTTTTAGGATTGAATTTCATTTCACTAAATAATTTATAACCCATTGTTGCACTACCTAAAGGCATTCCAGGGTGACCTGAATTTGCCTTGTTTATCATATCAATAGAAAGACTTCTTATTGTATCAATTACTTTTTTATCCATAATTATTTCCTTTCTATTGTTACTTTTTTAATAATATCACCATTTTGCATTGAAGTTACAAAATCTAAACCATTTATTGTTTGTCCAAATACAGTATGAACACCATCTAAGTGTGGTTGAGCTTCATGAACTATAAAAAACTGACTTCCTCCAGTATCTTTTCCAGCATGTGCCATTGATAAAGCACCTGCAATATGTTTATGAGGATTATTTTCTGTTTCACATTTAATTTTATAACCTGGTCCACCAGTACCTGTTCCATTTGGACATCCACCTTGTGAAACAAAACCAGGAATTACACGATGGAATGTTAACCCATTGTAAAATCCAGACTCAGCTAGTCTTACAAAGTTATCAACTGTGTTTGGTGCCTCATTTTCAAATAATTCAATCTCAATAATATTTCCATTTTCCATTTCTATTGTAGCATTTATCATTACGACTTATTCCTCTCATTTTTAGCTTTTTTTAATTTTTCAGGAGTAACATCATTACCCTTTTCATCAACAACTTTAACACTCATTAAATGATTTTTAACACTATCTTTCATATGTTTAATGTATTCTTTTCGTAATTTATCTTGTTCAAGTTGTTCCTTTTCATTTAAACCTTCTGTTTTTTTCTTTTTAGCAAGAAAATTTATTCTATCAATTAATTTTTGATCTATCATTTATATACCTACTTTTTATACGTTTTTATTCCAAGTTCTTCTTTTTGTTTATCACTAATTAAACCAGGTGCTTCAGTTAATGGACATGTAGCACTTGCATTCTTTGGAAAAGCAATTACATCTCTAATTGAATCAGAATTAGTTAAAATCATTGCAATTCTATCTAAACCTAAAGCAATTCCACCATGTGGAGGTGTTCCATATTGAAATGCATCAACAAAGAATCCAAATTGAGCATCAATCTCTTCTTGAGAAAATCCTAAAACTTCAAACATTTTATTTTGCATTTCCTGATCATATATTCTTAATGATCCACCACCAATTTCATATCCATTTAAAACAATATCATAAGCTTGTGCTCTTGCACTAGCAGGATCACTAGCAAAACTTTCTTCTTGACAATTTGCTGGTCTTGTAAATGGATGGTGAGCAGCATAATATCTATTATCGTCTTCATCAAACTCAAATAATGGCCAATCAACTACCCAACAGAATTTATAATCATCTTTATTAATTAAATTTAATTGTTTAGCAAGCTCACTTCTCAATGCACCTAAGCTATTACAAGTTACTTCCCATTTATCAGCAATGAATAATACTAAATCATTATTTTCTAATTTTAAATAGTCTGTTAATGCAGTTTCATATTTACCATCAAAAAACTTAGAAATTGGTCCACTAAATTTATTGTCTTCTACCTTTAACCAAGCTAATCCTTTTGCATGATGTTTTTTAGCTAAGTCTTGAAGTTTATCAATATCTTTTCTTGAATAATTAGAAGCATTATTTTTTACTATTAAACACTTTACACTATTTCCAGCTTCAATAATATCGTTAAATACTCCAAATTCAATACCTTTTAAGACATCATTAACATCATTTAATTTTAAATCAAAACGCAAATCAGGTTTATCACTTCCATAATTATTCATTGCATCATCATATGATAAACGTAAAAATGGTGTTTCAATATCAATTCCTTTAACATCCTTCATAATCTTTTTAAATAAATTTTCAATTATTTCTTGAATTTGTTCCTGAGATAAGAATGAAGTTTCAATATCTACTTGAGTAAATTCAGGTTGTCTATCAGCACGTAAATCTTCATCTCTAAAACACTTAACAATTTGATAGTATTTTTCAAAACCAGCAACCATTAGTAATTGTTTAAATAACTGTGGTGATTGTGGTAGAGCATAAAAACTCTCATCATGAATACGACTAGGAACTACATAATCACGTGCTCCTTCTGGAGTAGAAATAGTTAGAATAGGCGTTTCAATATCAACAAAATCCAAATTATCTAAATAACCTCTAATTGTTTTAGTAATCATATGTCTAGTAATAATATTTTCTTGCATATTAGAACGACGTAAATCTAGATAACGATACTTCATTCTTGTATCTTCTAAAGCATCAGTTTCTTCAGCGATAATTAAAGGTGTAGTATTTGCACTATTAATTATTGTAAGATTTGAAGCAACAACCTCAATCTCACCAGTTTTTAAATCTTTATTTGCATCTTTTCTTTTTTCAACTTTACCTTTAACCTGAATAATAAATTCATTTTTTATTTGTGAAGTTATATCATTAAAAGATTCATCACAAATTATTTGTGTTATTCCATAACGATCACGTAAATCAATAAATACTAATGATCCTAAATTTCTTTTCTTTGCAACCCAACCAACAAGACATACTTCTTCATTAATATTCTTGCTAGTTAATTCACCATTATTATGACTTCTTTCCATTACTTATTAATCCTTTCAAGTACAATCTCTAACCAAGTACCATTTAATTCTTCTTGAGTATTATTTTCTAAGTCTTTAAAAATAATCGTCTTATTTTCAAGCTCACTTTCACCAACAATAATTGCTTTTTTAATACCATTTCTTTCACAATATTTAAACATTGCTTTAATAGATTTATCAAAATATTCCATTTCAGCTTCAATACCATTTGCTCTAAGTTTCTCTAATATTTCAAAACAATATGATGAAGCTTCACTAACTAAAGGCATAACATATACATCAAGTGGAATATTATCAAATAACTCTGGATTTTCAATTTGGGCACTAATTAACATTCTTTCCATACCCATACCAAATCCAATACCACTAACATCTGGTCCACCTAAACTAGCAACCAATCCATCATAGCGGCCACCACCAAATAAAGTAGCTTGAGCCCCACTCTCTTTATTAGTTGAAACAATTTCAAAAATTGTATCAGTATAATAATCTAAACCTCTTACTAAACTTTCATCAATTTCATATTCAACATCTAAATCTTTTAATATTTCTAAAACAACTGCAAAATAATCAGCAGATTCTTTATTTAAAGAATCACTTAATTTTGGAGCATTTTTCATAAACTCTTTATCGTGATCTATTTTACAATCTAATAAACGTAATGGATTTTTTTCTAATCTAGTTTTACAATCCGAACACATTTCATCAGTATATTGAGAAAAATATTCAATTAATTTTTCACGATATTTCAAACGAGATTCATCATCACCTAAAGTATTAATTAATACCTTAAGATTTTTTAATCCCATATTTTTACATACATCTAAACCAACTAAAATAACCTCAGCATCAACTTGTGCACTTTTAATTCCAAGTGTTTCTACGCCAAATTGGTGGAATTGTCTTTGGCGACCCTTTTGCGGTCTCTCATAACGAAACATAGGTCCCATATAAAACAATTTTACTGGTTGATTATCATAACCAAACATTTTATGCTCAATATAAGCTCTAATTGCACCTGTTGTTCCCTCTGGTCTAAGTGTTAAACTACGCCCCTTTTTATCAGCAAAAGTATACATCTCTTTATTTACAACATCAGTTGTTTCTCCAACACCTTTTACAAATAAATTTGTACTTTCAAAAATAGGAGTACGCATTTCTTGGAAGTTATATTTTCGAGCACTTTTACGAATAATATCTTCCATAATTTGCCACTTTCTAGTATCATCAAATAATAAATCTTCAGTACCACGTGGCTTACTAATTTTTTCCATGATTTTTCCACCTTTCAATAAAAATAATAGCCAAGAACATCTTGACTACGAAAAAAAGTTTTTTTCTCTATTTTTCTACCTTTAAGTATAATAAAAAACCCATAAAAAGTCAATTAAGTATGACAATTAATAGGCTTTATTTTCATATAAAGTTAGTATTCATTAATAACATATATACATATATAATTTTAATGAATGTAAATATTAGTATTTCTTAATGTTAAAAGTATTTATTTATAATTACTTCCACATAGATATTATCTCTTCTCCATCATTAAATCCATGATTATATAATTCATTTTTTATATCAAGATCACTTTTATCTCGAATCGCTGCAATTCTTTTTGAGCCAAGTTTTATACCTAGATGATTAACAAAACTTAATATCTCATCAAGATTACCATAGTAATAAGCTAAAAATAATGCTTTATGTGGTTGCATACGATAACCAACTATTACAATATTACCATTATCATCAATGTATGCCCATTTACGCCTTGCTAACTCATTTGCAAGCCCATCAATTGCTGGAAAAAATGTTTTATTAATAATTAAATAACTATTCATTTTTGAATAATGTGCTGCAAGTATTTTATCAGCATCAATTTCATCAATCAATTTAAAAGAACCATTATAATTATCATTCTCATTTTCAATTTCTTTGGTATAATCTACAAAATCACCAACTTTAGAAAAACCATATTTTTTAGCAAGATTCTCGCTTCGATAATTATCAAATTCAGTAAACATACCAATTTTAGTTAATCCAAGTTCTTTTGCAGCTTCCATATAACCTTTATACATTTCATTTCCTAAACCTTGAGTTTGATAATCAGGGTGAATTCTTAAAGTTTCTAACCAACCAACATTTTCAAATAATCTCGTGATTTTTCCAAAACCACCAAGTTCATTATCTTTAAAAACACCTAAAAAACGTCCATCTTTTCTTGAAGTAAAATAATCCCAAACATCATTAACATAAATAACCTCTGGTAAAGCATATTTTTCAATCCAAAGACATCTTTCTTTATCTTCATCACAAATCTCTCTAATCGATAATTCCATAGTAAAACACCTCCATATTATCAATATATAAGAAAAGTAAAAAAATGTAAAGAAAAACATGGTATAAAACCATATTTCAGACTGTTGACAAAGTAACTAATTCTCCCAGGAATTGTGTTACTTTTTCTTTTATGTTTATATATTTTTGAATTATTTTATGTTTTTGTGTTTTATTATGAGTTTCATGCATATATTCATTATATTTCGCTCGCCAATTTGCCATTTTCTTTAAATTATGACATGCAAAAATTAACCAGGATTGATTCTGGTTTTTCTTTATACCTTTTAATCTTGTGTATCTTAAACCATTATTTTCTTTGCATTCTGCATATGCTCTTTCTATTGTTTGCTTACGCAAAGGGTATATTGGATAGGCTACAATAAAGTGGACAAAAAAGATAAGGAGTTGTTACAATAATAATATAAAAAATGAAATGAGGTAATAATCATGAATCGTCGTC